>JBBIHT010000124.1:0-6382 GCA_037446845.1 Geothrix sp.
CCATGGGGTAGACGTCGGGGTCGAAGATCACCAGGTACCAGTGCCAGACCAGGATCGAGAGGCTGGCCAGGATCGCCTCGTACCAGTGGGCGGCGGTGGCGGCATCGGACACCCACTTGGGGAAGTACTTCAGGGTCCAGTTCTCGGCCCAGAGCAGGAAACCCGTGACGGCCATCACCACCGTGCCCCACATGAAGGCCCAATATTCCATCTTCTCGGCGTACCCGAACATGCCGAAGGTGGGGCGCCTCCTGCTGAGACCCAGGTTGAAGCGCAGCATGTTGAGGATGTCCTTCGCATCCTGCCAGGTGGGCAACAGCTCCAGGAGGATCACCCGGTCCCGGCGGGAAACCACCATGTGTCCGAAATGGAATAGCGTGGCGGCCATCATCAGCAGGGCAGCCATGCGGTGAACCAGGGGGCGGAACCTGGAGGCGGGATCAAAGGAGTGGAACATCTTCACCCAACCCGCCTCGGGGAACTTGAGGGCGAAGCCCGTGATGACCAGCGTGAGGAAGCTCAGGATCACCATGCCATGGGTGATGCGGAACACCCGGTTCATGCGCGGGAACCCTGCCCGGCTCTCCCCGTGGTGGGGCCCCCGCCGGAGCTTGGCCAGCCAATCCAGGCCGTTATGCACCAGCATGAACCCGATGGTCAGGGGGATCAGGACCAAGTAGGCCAGTCGGATCCAACGCACGGAGGGGTGCTCGGTGAGGGTGGAGCTGCGCACATGAACAGGCCCCGAGGCCACCTTGTCGCTAGCGCCCGGATGACATTTGCCGCAGGTCGGGCCCAGGTTTTTCGGGTTGACCGTGGAGCGGGGATCGGAGGAAGGCAGGATATTGTGCACACCGTGGCAGGAGGCACAGTTCGCCACGATCTTCTGGCCGCCGCGCAGGGCCAGGCCGTGGAAACTGTCCTGGAAATCAACCACCCTCGTGGAGCCCAGGTTGTAGCGGCTCGTCAACCGCTCATCGCCGTGGCAACGACCGCATGTCACCATGGAAACACGGGCAGGATAGACCAGGGAACCCGGCTCGGTGGGGGCCAGAATGCTGTGCTCGCCGTGACACCCCGTGCAGGTGGGCGCATCCTCATTGCCTCTTTTCAGCGACAGTCCGTGCACACTACCGGCATACACCTCGGAGACGCCCGGGTGGCATGCGCCGCAGGTCTCCTTCACATTCCAATGGTTGACCCGGGATTTGGGATCCGAGGACGCCAGAATGTCGTGACTTCCATGGCAATCCGAGCAGGAGGCGGCAGCAGTCTCCCCACGGGCGATGGCGCGGCCATGAACACTCAGGCGATAGGCTTCCACCGGCTTGGCGAAAGGGATCCGGTGGCGGGCCGTGAAGTCCGGATTGGAATGGCAGGCGCCGCAGGTATCAGGAAGGTTCTTCTTGTACACCTTGGAGGCGGGGTCGCTGCTGGGGCGGATCTCGTGCACCGAGCCATGACAGGAGGCGCAGGTCGCCGCATCGCTCATGCCACTCTTCCGCGCCTGTCCGTGGGCACTGCCTGGATAGGCCTTGGCGGGCCCCTCGTGGCAAGGAGCGCAGGCGACCGGCGCGGGCTTCCCCGCATGCGGCAGGTTGGTGATGCTGCTGTGACATCCCATGCAACCCAGCGGACCGTGGACACTGGCCTCGAACTGGGCCGGATTCACATCGTGGCAACCCGCACAATCCACAGCGCTGGGGGAGGCGCCGCAAGTCACCGCACAGAGCATCGCAATAATCCATTGACGCATACACACCCCATGTGTCAGCTATCAACCTAGCCCGTTCCCGCCACCGGAAGTAACCCGTTGTGATTTCAGTCACACCCCCGGCCCCATACAAAAGAGGCCGCCTTGCGGCGGCCTCTTGGAGGAGCGAGTGGAATCACTTGCCCTTGTAGTCCTTCAGCCAGGCCAAGTCCACTTCAGCAGCCTTCTTTTCGGCCTTGGTGGCGGACAGGAACTTGCCGCGCTCGGTCTGCTCGCCACCCTTCTTGGGCACGCCAACATGGCAGGCCTTGCAGCTGGTGATTTCAGCGAAACCCAGAGCCTGAGCCTTCTTCACGAAGGGCATCTTGGCCTGGGCGGGGATGGCAAGCAACACCGCGGCAGCGGCGATGAGAGTGGTGATACGCATGGTGCCTCCTGAAGGCGTGGTGTCTCGCAACGCGGGACGGGGTGAAAGAAGGGGGTGCATGGGATCAATCACGGAACGGAATCACTTGCCCTTGTAGTCCTTGAGCCAGGCCAGATCCACTTCGGCGGCCTTACGGGCGGCCTTGGTGGCGACCAGGAACCGGCCCCGCTCGTTCAGCTCGCCATCCTTCTTGGGCGCGCCCACATGGCAGGCCCGGCAATCCTTCACGGCCGCGAAGCCCAGATCCTGAGCCTTCTTCACCCAGGGCATCTTCGCCTGGAGGGGAAGGTTCAGGAACGCTGAGGCAACAAGCAGAAAGGCGATGCGCATGATGGTCTCCTTGGTGTGGCGGCCCCAGTGGCACTGGGATCCGTCACAGGATTGCAATTAGAGTACCCGGATCCCAGGGCATTACAAGACACCCTAGGCGTCTAAGTGATCTATGGCACCAACCGTTCCTGGTACTCCCCGAAAGCCCCCCGCAGGGCATCGCAGATTTCACCGACGGTGGCCTCTGCCTTCACGGCAGCCAGGATGAAGGGCATCACATTGGCCGTCCCCTGGGCGGCATCGGCAAGCTCCAGCAGGCGGGCCGAGGCCGCAGCCTGGTCCCGCTGGGTCCGTAGCGCGGCGATCTGGTGCCGGCGGGCTTCACCCAGGGCCTCGTCCACCCGCAGGAGGGGGGGCTTCACTTCTTCCTCCACGGTAAACCGGTTCACGCCCACCACGACCTGTTCCCCCTTCTCCACCCCCTTCTGGAAGGCGTAGGCGGCGTTCTGGATTTCCCGCTGGGGGAACCCCTTCTCGATGGCGCTGACCATTCCACCCAGCTCATCCACCCGGGCCAGCAGGACCGAAGCCCTGGATTCCAGCTCGTCCGTGAGGGCTTCGATGAGGTAGCTTCCGGCGAAGGGATCCACCACATCTGCCACCCGGGATTCAAAGGCGAGGATCTGCTGGGTCCGCAGGGCAATGCGGGCGCTCTGTTCCGTGGGCAGGGCCAGGGCCTCGTCCCGGCTGTTGGTATGCAGGCTCTGGGTGCCGCCGCACACGGCGGCCATGGCTTGAACGGTGGTCCGAACGATGTTGATGTCCGGCTGCTGGGCCGTGAGGGTGCTGCCTGCTGTCTGCGTGTGGAAACGCAACGACTGGCTTTTTGCATCATCCGTTTTGAAGCGTTCCTTCATGATCCGGGCCCAGAGGCGCCGCGCGGCCCGGAACTTCGCCACCTCCTCGAAAAACTGATTGTGGGCATTGAAGAAGAAGCTCAAGCGCGGGGCGAACGCTTCCAGTTCCAGCCCCGCCTCCAGCGCCGCCTGCACATAGGCGATGCCATCGCCCAGGGTGAAGGCAATTTCCTGCGCCGCCGTGCAACCCGCCTCCCGGATGTGGTAGCCCGAGATGGAGATGGTGTTCCAGTTGGGCACCTCCTCGGCACAGAAGGCGAAGATGTCCGTGATGAGCCGCAGGCTCTGGCGGGGGGGAAAGATGTAGGTGCCCCGGGCCATGTACTCCTTGAGGATGTCGTTCTGGATGGTGCCGCTGACCTGCTGCCAGGAAACGCCTTGTTCTTCCGCCACGGCCAGGTACATGGCCAGCAGCACGGCAGCCGGGGCATTGATGGTCATGCTGGTGGACACCTTGTCCAGGGGAATGTCGCGGAAGAGCGTGCGCATATCGTGGAGGGAAGCGATGCTCACGCCCACCTTGCCCACCTCCCCCAGGGCCATGGGGTGGTCGGGATCCATGCCAATCTGGGTGGGCAGATCGAAGGCAACGGAAAGGCCCGTGGTGCCCTGTTCCAGCAGGTAGCGGTAGCGGGCGTTGCTTTCCTCGGCGGTGGCGAAGCCAGCGTACTGGCGCATGGTCCACAGCCGGCCGCGATAGCCGGTGGGCTGCACATGGCGCGTGAAGGGGAATTTCCCGGGCGCGCCGAGATCCCGCAGGGGGTCGTGGCCCTGGAGATCCGCCGGGGTGTAGCTGTTCTTGAGGGGAATCCCCGAGCTGGTCTCGAATCTGGGCTGCCGGAGCCGCGCCGGATCCTCCTCCACGGTCAGCTGCGCGCGCACCTGGTCGAGAAAATCCTTCGAGTACATGTGATCCCCCACAGTTTCCACCTTAGCCCGGCCTCCAGCCCGGGGGCTACACTGGCCCTTTCCTCCGCGAGCCGCCCATGCCCCTGCCCCCGCCTCCCCCCGCCGCCGTCCAGATCCTGTCCGGGGCCGATCTCTGGGCCGCCCAGGGGCCCCGCAAGGGGTTGTCGGTATTGGTGCAGCGGGGTCGCATCCAGGCCATCGGCACCCGGGAATCCCTGCTTCGCGCCCACCCCGGCGCAAAGAGCATCGAATTGTCCGGGGGCACCCTGATGCCGGGCATCATCGAGGGCCATGCCCATGTGGCCGGCCTGGGGGCCCTGAAGGACCAGCTGGACCTGAGCGGCGTGGATTCCCTGCCCGCAGCCCTGGAGCGGGTCCGAACCTGGTCTAGCTCCCACCCCTCTGGTTGGCTGCAGGGCCGGGGCTGGGACCAGAACCTTTGGCCCGGCAAGACCTTCCCCAGGGCCCTGGACCTGGATGCGCTGACCGGAGCGCGTCCCGTCTTCCTGACCCGCGTGGATGGCCACGCCGCCTGGGTGAACAGCGCAGCCCTGGCCCTGGCGGGCATCAGCCCGGAGACACCGGAGCCCCAGGGCGGCTGCATCCTCAAGGATGCCCACGGGCGCCCCAACGGCATCCTGCTGGACAGTGCCGTTGAGCTGGTGCGCGGGCTCATGCCTGCTCCCACCGAGGCGGAGGTCGAGAGCCACCTGGGTGCCGGCCTTCGCTCCCTGCTGGCCCAGGGCTTCACCGCCGTGGCCGACATGGGCGTCGGCGAAGCGGAACTGGCCGCCTATCGCCGGATGGCCAGGGCCCACCTTCTGCCCATCCGCGTCTTCGCCTACCTGAATCACGACCACGACCTGATGATCCGGGAACTTCGGCGGAATCGCCCCAGCACCCTGTCCATTTTCCAGGTGCAGGGCGTGAAGTTCTACCTGGACGGCGCCCTTGGCAGCCGGGGAGCCCGCCTCCTGGAACCCTACTCCGACGAACCTTCAGCCCGGGGCCTCTGGGTGACCGACCCTGCCAAGGTGGCGAAGGATTTGGCCGTCACGATGCGGGCCGGCTACCAGGCGGCCGTCCACGCCATCGGCGATGCCGCCAACCGCACTGCCCTGGACCTGCTTGAATCCGCCTCCCGACGCACCCGGAGCACGCTGCCTTTCCGCATCGAGCACGCCCAGATCGTCACCCCCCAGGACACCGCACGATTCGGCCGGCTCCATGCCGTGGCGAGCGTGCAGCCGGTCCACTGCACCTCGGATCACAGCTGGACCCCGGCGCGCCTGGGTCCCCAGCGCCTGAACGAGGCCTTCCCCTGGCGCAGCCTGGTCGCCGGAGGCGCCCTGCTGGCCCTTGGCAGCGATGCGCCCGTGGAGGACGCCAATCCCTTCATCGCCCTGGCCGCCGCGGAAACCCGCCAGGATCCCGCTGGCAACCCACCCGGCGGTTTCCTGCCGGACCAGCGGCTCACCCGGCCCGAGGCCATCCGCGCCTACACCGAGGGCAATGCCAGGGCCCTGGGCCGCCCGAGGGACCTGGGCGTGATCCAGAAAGGCGCCAGGGCCGACCTCCTGTGGGTCCAGGTTCCCATTGGCGACCTCACACCCGAGGCCCTGCGGAAGGTGAAGCCCGGGCGCCTCTGGGTGAACGGCGTTGAAGTGGCCCTGGCACACTGAAGCCATGCTCCTCCGCCCTGCCTCCCCCCTGCTCGCCCCTTCCCTCCTCTCGGCCGACTTCACCAGGCTGGGCGAGGAGCTGAAGCTGCTCGAGACTGCGGGAGCCCAGGTGGCCCATGTGGATGTGATGGATGGTCGCTTCGTGCCCAACATCACCATTGGCCTGCCCGTGGTGGACAGCCTGCGCAAGGCGACCACCCTGATCCTGGATTGCCACCTCATGATCGTGGAGCCCCTGCGCTACGCCGCCGAGTTCGTGAAGGCCGGTGCTGACTGGGTGAGCATCCACCAGGAGGCCGATCCCCATGTGCATCGCACCCTGGCCGCCATCCGCCAGGGCGGGGGCAAGGCGGGAGTGGTGCTCAACCCCAGCACGCCAGTGGAAACCCTGGTGGACCTGGTGGGCGATTTCGATTTCGTGCTGCTCATGAGCGTCAATCCTGGTTTCGGCGGCCAGAGCTTC
>JBBIHT010000125.1:0-6343 GCA_037446845.1 Geothrix sp.
CGGGCGCGGTGGGGCAGGGGGGCGGGGGCTGGCATGGGCTGGGCTTGAAGGGGCTGCTGGCACATGATTCGGGCAGGGGCGTGAGGATGATTGGGTGGATGCCTTCCACCATAGTCCTAATCCGCTCTGCTCTGATCTGGAATCGGAATGGGCCTTCGCCTGTCGAATGTTAAAGGATGCGACCCCGCAGGGCTGACCTTGGAACGACTCCCCAGCTCCGTCCATCCTGACTCCGGGGACGGTTGTCGCCGAGGACCAGGTAGCCCTTCGCGCAATCGGCCTGCCCCTCCCCTTCGCGCTCAGGGTGGACTACCCAGGGTTCATCCAGCCGTGCATTGTTGATCCACAGATCGGGCCCTCGCCAGGCCACGCGCTCGCCGGGCAAGCCCACGACGCGCTTCACGGAAGGGCCAGCGGGCCCCTCCACCACCCAGATTTCGCCACGCCAGGGCTCAGGGCAGGCCCAGGCCCGCAGGGCCAGGCGCCGCTCCCCGTCCCTGAGGGCCGGTTCCATGCTGTGGCCGCTCACGCGCACCGGGTGCACCACCAGCAGTGGCGAGAGGGCCAGCAGCACGGCCGCGAGGGGGATCCAGGGGCGCACGGGGTTCAGTCCTGCCTCCGGGCTCGGGGCTCCACGCTCACTGCCCCACGACCAGCCGCCTGCCTGTCCCATCGGTGAGTGCCACTTCCTTGAGACGCGCGGGGGCAGGGACCGCAGGGGTCAGTTCGGCCAGCAGCCGTTGGGCCAGGGCCAGCGGCCCCTTCAGGCCCAGGTCGGCGAGTTGTTTCCCCTGCATGGGGGCCAGGCCGCGATCCAGGGCGGCTTCCAGATCCCGGAAGTCCATCACCACATCGCAGCCATCCAGGCCGGTGCGGGCCGCGATCACTTCCACCGTGTAGTCGTGGCCTTCCCAGGCATCGTCCACCTTGAACACCACCGAGAGGGGACGGGCGACGGCGGCTTCAAACACGAACAGGGCGGGGCGATCCAAGGCTGACTCCAGGTCGGGCCTTCAGTTTCTCATGCCCATGGCTACACTGTTCCTTCATGTCCCCGGCATCGCATACCTGACAATCAAGTACAACAATCCGCCGGCCCCTGGGGCCCGCAGGAGATGACCCCGCAAGGAGGGACGCCATGAAGGCCCTGGAAATCGCTTTGTTCTGGCTGCTCACGCTTGGCTCCGCCGGATTGTTCGCCTGGACCATGCGCCGGCGTTTCGCCACTCTTCGCATGGGCCTGGCGGACAACCGCTTCGATCATCCCTGGGAGCGCCTGAAGGGCGTGTTCGTGCTGGCCCTGGCCCAGAAGCGCATGGTGCGGGACAAGTACGCGGGTCTCTATCACATCCTCATCTTCTGGGGTTTCTGTGTGCTGGCGCTGCGCTCCCTGGGCCTGATCCTCGAGGGCCTCTTCGGCTGGCACATGACCGAGGCCCTGGGCCGTTTCGGCTACGGCTACCAGACGACCAAGGATGTGTTCGAGGTGCTGGTGCTGGTGGGCATCGCCCTCGCCCTAATCCGCCGGGTGGCCGCCAAGCCCTGGCGCCTGGAAAATTCCAAGGATGCCTGGGGCACCCTGGGCTTCATCGCGGCCCTGATGGTCACGGACCTGCTGGCGGACGGGGCCTTCATCTGGCTGAACAATCCCGCCTGGAAAACCTGGGCCCCGGCCAGCCTTTTCATGGCCAACCTGCTGAGGGACCTGGGTGGCACAGGCCTCCTGGTCCTGTACAAGGGATCCTGGTGGCTGCACCTGATCCTGCTCTACGCCTTCGCCAATTTCCTGCCCTACTCCAAGCATTTCCATGTGTTCACCTCGCTCTTCAATATCTATTTCCGCGAGCTGGAACCGGCCCGGAACCTGAAGCCCATGGACATGGAAGCCGAGCATTTCGGCGCCAACCGCATCCAGGATTTCACCTGGAAACAGATGCTCGACTACTACACCTGCGTGGAATGCGGCCGCTGCCTGGAGAACTGCCCCACGACGCTCACGGGCAAGCCCCTGCGCCCCAAGAACTTCGGCAACGATCTGCGGGACTACCTGAAGGCCACGCCCCCGGAGCAGATGGGCCAGGACAGTCCGGTGCCGGAGGATCGCCTGCTCATCGGCGGGCCCGTGCCCGAGGGCTCGGTGTGGAAACTGGAGGAGGAACATGCCCCCTGGAGCCGGGAACAGCTTGAGGGCTGGATCAGCCGGGACACCCTCTGGGCCTGCACGACCTGCGGATACTGCGAGTGGGCCTGCCCCCTGCAGATCAGCTTCGTAGACAAGATCGTGCAGATGCGCCGCTACCTCACCTTGGAAGAAAGTGATTTTCCCGCCGAGGCGCAGACGGCCTTCAAGGGGATGGAGCGGCAGGGGAATCCCTGGAACTTCGCCCAGGCGGATCGCGGCAAGTGGGCCGAGGGCCTGGCCGTGCCCACGGTGGCCGAGAAGCCCGATGCAGAGTACCTGTTCTGGGTAGGTTGTGCGGGCAGCTACGATGCCGCCGGTCAGAAGGTGTCCAAGGCCCTGGTGAACCTGCTCAAGGCTGCGGATGTGTCCTTCGCCATCCTCGGATCCGAGGAGAGCTGCACCTGCGAATCCGCCCGGCGCCTGGGCAACGAGTACCTCTTCCAATCGGCCACGGAGGCCAACATCGAGGTGCTCAAGGGCCACGGCGTGAAGAAGGTGGTCACCAACTGCCCCCACTGCCTCAACACCCTGAAGAACGAGTACCCGGCCTTCGGCGGCGAGTTCGAGGTGGTGCATGGCACGGAACTGGTGGCCCGGCTCCTGGCCGAAGGCAGGATCAAGCTGGAACAGGCGGTGGAGGCCGACCTCACCTATCACGATCCCTGCTACCTGGCCCGGGTGAACGGCGAAACGGAAGCCCCGAGGGCCATCCTGGAGGCCATTCCCGGCGTGAAGCTCACGGAGATGGCGAAGCACGGCGAGGCCACCATGTGCTGCGGCGCAGGCGGCGGACGCTTCTGGCTGGAGGAGCATCTGGGCAAGCGCATCAATCACGAGCGCTTCGAACAGGCCATGGCGACCAAGGCCACCACCATCGCGGTGGGATGTCCCTTCTGCAATGTGATGCTGAACAACGCGGCGGGTGAAACCGGCACCGAAGGCGTCACCACCACCGATGTGCTGGAGCTGGCGGCCAAGGCGTTGAAGTAGGCTTGCGGTTCCCCAGCCCAGGCAAGGGGCCGCCGGTCATGGCTGTGGATCTTCCAGCTCCGGGACGGGGTCAGCGTCAATCAGCTCGGGCAGGGCATCGCCCACCAGGGAAGCGGGCAACTTCTTGGCGACTTTCACGCCCAGGTCCACGAAGCGGTCCACGGTTCTCGCCAGGCTGCCCCGGCCATCCCTGAGGGTGGCGAAGGCATCCTGGTAGGTACGCTGCGAGGTCTCCAGTTGGCCGCCCAGTTTCTCCATCTTTTCGGCGAAGATGCGCAGCTTGTCATAGACGCGGCTGGCCTGTTCGGCCAGCTCCTGGGTGGAGCGGTTCTGCCGCTGCAGGCTCCAGAGGTTTGACACCACCCGCAGGACCGGCAGCAGGGTCGTGGCTGTGACCAGCGCGATCCGCCGGTCGAAGGCCTCCTGGAAGATGGCCGGGGCATGCTCCGCCGCCGCGAGGTAGGCCGGCTCGATGGCCACGAACAGGAAGGTGAAATCCGGCGAGTTCATCTGCAGAAGGTCCGGGTATCGTTTCTCGCTCAGGGACCGGATGTGCTGGCGCAGGGCCGCCACATGGGCCGCGAGGCATTGCTGGCGATCCATGGGATCCTTCGCCGCGACGAAGGCCGCGTAATCCACCAGGGAGACCTTGCTGTCAATGATGAGGTGCTTGCCTTCCGGCAGGTTCACCAGGAAGTCGGGCCGCAGGTTGTTGCCAGCGTCATCCTTGAAGTTGCGCTCGCGGCTGTACTCGATCCCCTTGCGCAGGCCGGACTGTTCCAGGAGCAGTTCCACCTTCTGCTCGCCCCAGGTGCCCTGGAGTTTCTTGTCTCCCTTCAAGGCCCGGGTGAGGTCGGAGGCCTCCTGGGTGATCTGCTGGTTCAACCGGTTCAGGCGCTCCAGCTCGCCCCGGAGACCCGCGTTGCCCTCCACCTGGTCCTTGTGCACCTGATCCACCCGCTGGCGGAACTGGTCCAGTTGCTCCCTGAAGGGGGCCAGGAGGCTGGTGAGCCCAGCCTGGCTTTGGGCATCGAAGGTCTGGTGCTTCTGCTCGAAAATCCGCTGCGCGAGGAGCTCAAACTCCTGGCGGAAGCGGTTGCGGTGCTCCTCGAGCTGCCCACGCTCCTGGAGAAGGGCCTCCGCGTCCTTCCGGGCGGTGGTTTCCAGCTGGATCACCCGGGCCTCCGCCCGCAGGAGCTTCCGTACCAGCCAGGCCAGGCCCGGCATGAATAGCAACAGCGCCAGGAGCACATAGGCGGCTGGATTCATGGGCAGGCTCCTCCGGGACAGGTAGTTGATTCTAGAAGGATTGGCGCGTGAGGTGACACCGCATCCCCTGCCGGGGTACCTGATGCCGATGCGCATTGATGGCTGCCGCATCCTGGGGCTAGGGCCCCAACCTGTCTCGTCCTGCCGGCATCCTGATGGGCCTGCTCGCAGGCTTCGCCCTGGGTCTCATGGCCCGCCTCCTGGTTGGAGAGGCACCCTGGCTCGAGGCCTCGGTGCGGTACTGGTTCGAGCCACTGGGCCGCATGGGGCTTGGGGGCCTGATCATGGTGGTGATCCCCCTGATCCTTTCCACCCTGGCGCTGGGGGTGGCTGGGCTGGGCCTGGGGGCCACCATGAACATGAATGGTACCGCCCTTTTCGAAGGGGCTACGGTCCTGTTCCTCGCCCAGGTCTTCGGGGTGCACCTGGGCTTGGTCCAACGGCTGCTGGTGGAGCTGATGTCGGTGGTCACTGCCATCGGCGTGGCGGGAATTGCGGGCGGCTCTCTGCCTCTGTTGAGGATGGTGCTGGGCATGGCGGGCATCCCGCCAGAGGGGATTGCCATCATTCTGGGGGTGGACCGCCTGCTGGACATGAGCCGCACGGTGCTCAATGTCACCGGGGACCTGGTCACGGCCACCCTGGTGGAACGCTTCTGCGGCGTTCCGGTACCCCTGGAACCGGAAAGGGGCCCCTTCCGCTAAGCTTCTCCTATGCCCCTCGATCCCCGCCTTCTCGAGATTCTTTGCTGCCCGGCCTGCCGCGGCGACCTGCAGGAAAAGCACGATGGCCTCCTTTGCCAGGGCTGTGGCCTCCTGTATCCCATCGAGGATGGCATTCCCGTGATGCTGGTGGACCAGGCCAAGCAGGCGGGGCTCTAGCCATGCGGTTGAACCGGGCCCAGGCCAAGTCCCTGCTCCAGCGCATCGCGGGCCGGAAGGTGGTGGTCCTGGGCGATGTGATGCTGGACGAGTACCTGTTCGGGGAAGTGAACCGCATTTCCCCGGAGGCCCCCGTGCCCATCGTCCGGGTTACCCGGGAACAGGCGGTGCTGGGCGGGGCCGCCAATGTCGCGGCCAACCTCAAGGCCCTGGGGGCCGAGCCCTGCCTGGTGGGCACCCTGCAGGAGGACCATGCGGGCCTGCGGCTCATGGGCCTGTTGCGGGGCCTGGGCATTCCGGGGAGTGGCCTGGTGTTGGATGAATCCAGGCCCACCATCATCAAGACCCGCGTCATCGGTCAGCAGCAGCAGATGCTACGCATTGACCGGGAGGAAGCGAGCCCCCTGGGCGAGGCGGCCCTGGGGCGGTTGCGAGACCGCCTGGATGCCTCCCTGCTGGGGGCTTCGGCCCTCATCGTCTCGGACTACGCCAAGGGCACCATCGGCACCTGGGTCATGGAGGCCGTGCGCACCCTGTGCCACCTGAGGGGCCTGCCCTGGATCGTGGATCCCAAACCGGAGCATCGCGAGTTCTACCGGGGCGCCACCCTCATGACTCCCAACCTCAAGGAAACGGCCGAGCTCGCCCGGCTGGCCGTCCGCACCGATGGTGAAGTCGCCGCGGCGGGACAGCGCATCCTGGCGGACCTGGACCTCCAGGGCCTGCTGGTGACGCGCAGCGAGAAGGGCATGGCCCTGTTCGCCCCGAAGGCGGATCACACCGACCCCTGGTTGATCCCCACCGAGGCCCGGGAAGTCTTCGATGTGAGCGGGGCGGGGGATACGGTCATTGCCGCCCTGAGTGCCGCCATCGCGGCAGGCGCGGATTGGCGGGAGGCCGCCATGCTGGCCAACGCCGCAGCGGGCATCGTGGTGGCCAAGGTGGGCACCGCCACCGCCACCCCCGCCGAGATCCTCGCCAACTTCCACGAGCAGGAAGCCAACTGAGCCTTCGGTTGCCG
>JBBIHT010000126.1:0-6290 GCA_037446845.1 Geothrix sp.
CACCACGCCCTCGGAGACCTCGAGGATGGAGATATCGAAGGTGCTGCCGCCGAAATCGAACACGGCGATCGTGCCGTCCTTCTTCTTGTCCAGGCCATAGGCCAGGGCCGCCGCGGTGGGCTCGTTGACGATGCGCTTGACATCCAGACCCGCGATTGCGCCCGCATCCTTGGTGGCCTGGCGCTGGGCATCGTTGAAGTAGGCGGGCACGGTGATGACCGCCTCCGTGACCTTCTCGCCCAGATAGGCCTCGGCCGCTTCTTTCATCTTGGAGAGCACCACCGCGCTGATTTCCTCGGGGCTCAGGTGCTTGCCCAGCACATCCACCACGCAGGCGCCCTTGTCGGAGCGCACCACGGTGTAGGGAACGAGCTTCTGCTCCCGGTCCGAATCCGCAAAGGGCAGGCCCATGAAGCGCTTGATGGAATAGATGGTGCTTTTGGGCTGGGCCACGGCCTGGCGCTTGGCGGCGACGCCCACCAGTCGCTCGGTGGTCTTGGGGTTGAAGCCCACCACGGAAGGGGTGGTGTTCGAGCCCTCGGGATTCGGGATGACCTTGGGCACCCCGCCTTCCATGACGGCCACACAGCTGTTGGTGGTGCCGAGGTCAATGCCGATGATCTTGCCCATGAGAAACCTCCAGAGGGGTCAGGGGGAACAGGTCCAGGCCTGATTCACCGAGTCTAGGGGATTTGAGGCGGTTGTCAATGTAATCTTCTAGATCTCACTAAGATTATCTTCTTGTGTAATGATGGGCCCCAAGCGGATACCCTGTATCCCATGGCCCTTCGCCCCTGCCCCATCTGTCGCAAGCCCACGGAATGGGAGGGCAATGCCTTCAAGCCCTTCTGCTCCCAGCGCTGCCAGATCCGGGATCTCGGGGCCTGGTCCAGCGAGGGCTACCGCATCCCGGCCAAACCCCAGCAGGAGGAGGGCGAAGGCTGGTCGGGTGACGAGAACGGTGAGCCGGGTTCCTGAAAACCCGTCGGTACCCGGGCCCCCAGAGGCCGCCGGGCCCGAATCAACTATTTTCGCTGGTGAACCTGCTTCACCATGTACCGGGGCCGGTCCCGCACCTCCTGGTAGATGCGGCCGATGTACTCGCCCAGCAGGCCGAAGGCCACGAACTGGCAGCCCACGAAGAAGAAGAGGATGGCGAACAGCGTGAACACGCCCTGGGCGGTGCCCTCGGGATGCATGAAACGGTAGGCCACCAGGCCCAGGAAGAGCAGGAATCCCAATCCGGCTGTGATGACTCCAAACACGCTGAGCATCTGCAGGGGCATCAGGCTGAAGCTGGTGAGCAGGTCGAACTGCAGGTTGATGAGCTTCCAGAGGCCGTACTTGCTGTCGCCGGCGGCGCGCTCGGCATGGGCCACGGGCACTTCGGCGATGCGCTTGGCAAAGCTGTTGGCCAGGGCGGGGATGAAGCTCGACCGCTCCTTGCAGAGGAGCATGGCGTTCACGACCTCGCGGCTGTACGCCCGCAGCATGCAGCCGTAGTCATGAAGCCTCACCCCCGTGGTGCGGCGAGTGACGGCGTTCACGATCTTGCTCGGCATGGTGCGAAAGATACTGTCGTTGTTCTGGCGCCCCTGGCGCCACCCCCCCACGGAGTCGTAGCCCTCTTCCACCTTCGCCACCAGCTTGGGGATTTCCTCGGGGGGGTTCTGGAGATCCGCGTCCAGGGTGACGACAACCTGCCCCGCCACCTCGGCAAAGGCCGCGAAAATGGCGCTGTGCTGGCCGTAGTTCCGGTTGAACTCCACCACCTTCACACGGGGCTCTCCCTGGGCGATCCCGGTGAGCAGGAGGAGGCTGCGGTCCCGGCTGCCATCATCGGTGAAAATCACCTCCCAGGACCGGGCCGGATCCGAAAAATGCTCGTTCAGGACCTTCCCCAGCCGTTCCCACAGGGCGGGGATGTTCTCTTCCTCGTTGTAGATGGGGATGACGATGCTGAGGTAGGGGTCCATGGCCTGCTCCAGGCTCCATTCTAGTAGGATCAAAGGCTGTCCCGGAGGGCCTGATGGCCGAGCCCAAAATCCTGCTGGTGGAAGACGAGCTCAGCCTCGCCGAAGGCATCCAGCTCAACCTCCAGCTGGAAGGCCTGTCCTGCGTGTGGATTCCCAGGGGCGACCAGGCCCTGGCGCGGATCCTCACGGATGCCTTCGACCTGGTGATCCTGGATGTGATGCTGCCTGGACTGGATGGTTTCACCGTCTGCGAGCGAGTGCGCGCCGCCAAGAACTTCACCCCGATCCTCTTCCTCACAGCCAAGAACACCGATGACGACCGGATGCACGGCTTCGAAACCGGGGCGGACGACTACCTGGGCAAGCCCTTCCAGGTGAAGGAACTGCTCCTCCGCGTCCGCGCCATCCTTCGCCGGGAAGCCTGGTACCGGAACCGGGAGTTGAGCAGTCGGCAGTCCTTTGGCCCCTTCTGGGTGGATTTCGACAGTTTCTGTGGAGAGGGTCCCAGTGGCCCTTTCCAGCTGGGCATCAAGGAATGCATGATCCTCAAGCTGCTCATGGAACGGCCCGGCCAGGTGGTCAGCCGGACCGATATCCTGGACAAGGTGTGGGGAGAGGATGCCTACCCCACCAGCCGCACCGTGGATAATTTCATCGTGCGACTCCGCAAGGCCATGGAAGAGGATCCCCGCCTTCCCCGCTGGGTCCACACCATCCGCGGCGTGGGCTACCAGTTCGATCCAGAGGGGGTTCCCCGAAAGGGCGAGGAATAGCCAACGGGGCGCCGGAGCGCCCCGTTGGCCTGGACCGCAACCTTATTTTGCTTCGATCTCCCGGCTTCGGGCCAGTCGCTCGAAGGTGGCCATCTGCTCGGAGAGGGTCGCGGCCGGTGGGCCCTGCTTCACCTCGGCGAGCACCCGCCGCCTCTCCTCGCCCTGCCCGAACTTGCTGTCGGCCATGACCGGCTCAAAGGTGGCCAGCAGGGAGAGCGTGCCTGCCGCGCCTTCCGGGGCCCTGGAGCCGGCGATGTCCTCGGCATGTGCCAGCAGGGCCATGCCGGGCTCGGCACCCAGGCGGCGCAGATCCAGCCACCCGAAACCGGCATCGCGCAGCAGTTCCAGATCATCCTTGTCGAGCCAGGCGATCAGGTCGCCGAGGCTCTTGGTCTTGGCGGGATCCGGCAGGCGCCGAGTCTTCTTCACGCCGTTCACCTCCACCTCCTGCGGGGTGTTTTCCACCCAGGCCTGGGCGCGCTTCAGCCAGAGCGCCAGGATGGCCTTCTGGTCCTTGAAGCCCTCGGGCGCCTGGGGCGTGGGGGCCTTGGTCTTCTTCCCCTTGGGCGCGGGGGCCGCCGCTGCCCAGTCGGGTGCGGTGGCGTCCACCTTAGCCTCGAAGAGGAGTCCCTTGAGCTTCACAAACCGGGCCTCCAGGCCCTTGATGCCCAGCTTGGGTGTAGCCCGAACCGTGGTCTGGAGATCCTTCCAGGTGCCACCCATGAGCACCTTTTTCCCCTCGGCGTCATAGAGTCCATGGTTGGCCTGGAGCCTGCCGAGGTAGGCCTCCAGGGCGGGGAGGGCGACCTTGGCCTTCTCGGGAAGATCCGTCTTCACCTGGAGGATCGCCTCCAGGGCGGCGCGCACTTCACAAACCCTTGGGTGGCTCCGGTACAGGCCCAGCTCGTGAGCCGCCAGGGCCGTGCGCTGAAGGGCGTAGGCGAACTTGCGCTGGGAGGGACGGAGTTGCTCGAAGGCTGTGGCCTTCGCAGCCTCCGCAGGCGGGGCCGGCACCTGCTCTGGACCCTGCGTGGGGGCCGGCTTCGGCGCAGGAGCCGGGGGTTCCGGCGCCTGGACGGGTACGGGCGGGGGTTCGGGGACCGGCGTCTGGGCCAGCAGGCCCGATGCCACGATGGCGGCCATGATCCAGCTTCGCTGCATGAAGGGCTCCTGTGAGGCTTGGGTGAAGCCCCATTATGCCGCCCAAAGCAACCCTAGGCTTCCACCGAAGTCTCTAGCAGGCGCTCGAGACTTTGTTTCAGTTGTTTCAGATCGAAAGGCTTGCCCAGGTAGGGCACCTGGTTGGATTCCAGGAAGCCCCGGGTCTTGGCATCGAAGGAATCGCCGGTCGTGAAGAGAATTCGCCGGGTCATGGCGGGCCGTTGGGCCTTCAGCCATTCGTACAGCTCCATGCCGGTGAGCCCGGGCATGCGGATGTCGGACACGATCAGGTCGAAGGCGCTGGCTTCCAGTTTCTGGATGGCCTCGTCTCCGCAGCTGCAGGAATCCACCTGCAGGCCCCAGGAACCCAGGGCATCCACCAGACACTCCAGCAGGAAGGGCTCGTCATCCACCACCAGGGCCCGGGCGCCGTCGAGGCCCTGGGGCACGCCCGGGCTGGACGGCTCGGCAACGGCCAGGGGCAGTTCCAGCAGGAAGGCGTTGCCGAGTCCTTCCTGGCTGCGGACGCTGAGGCGGCCCCCATGCTGACGGACGATGATATCGGCCACCGGCAGGCTGAGGGCTTCGGTGCTGGCGGCACTGGCCGGGTTGAACAGCTCGGAACGCCGAGCCTCCTGGATGGCGGGGGCTGTGTCCTGCACCACCACCTGCAGGGTCTCTCCCGAGCGGCGGGTGGCGATGCGCAGGCGTTTGGTGGGGCAGAGGGCCATGGCCTGCAGGGCGCTCAGGAACAGGTTGGTCAGAGCCTGGGCGATGAGGCCCTCATCCAGGCTGGTACCTGGCAGATCAGGCTCCAGCGTCACTTCCACCGTGATCCCCATGCGTTGGGCCTTCTGCTCCACCAGGGCCATGGATTCCTGGACCAGGTCATTGAGTTGCACCAGGGCCTTGCGCGGGGCGGGGGGATTGAGCACCGTCAGCAGGGGCCGCAGCAGCGCCTGGACCGAATCCACCGCCTGCACCAGGCGCCCCGCCTGCTGGGCCTGGTGGGGGTCCATGGCGGATTCGGAGAGGAGGCGCGCCTCGAGCAGGACCGGGGTCAGGCGGTTGGCGGCCTCGTGAAAGAGGGAAGGCACTAGGCGACCCAGGGCCTCGTGCTTCTGGGAGTACACCAGTTGTTGTTCCAGGGCCTGCTGTTCGGAGGTGTCCCTGATGAGTGCCGAATAGGCCAGCACGCGATCATCGCTCCCGCGCACGGGGGCGAAGGTGATGGTGGCGGCAAAGGCCACGCCCCCCTTGCGCAGCCGCGTGGTGCCAAGGTCCCGCACCACCTGGCCCCTGCCCACCTGCTGCACCACCTGATCCAGCTCGCCCAGGAGATGGTCGGGCGTGAGCTGGGCCAGGCTGCGGCCCACGATTTCCGGGCGGGCATAGCCGAACATGCGCTCGGCCGCCGCGTTCCAGGTGAGGATCTTGCCCTCGGCGCTGAAGGAGATGACCGCCTCGCCGATATTTTGCACCAGGCCCTCCAGGTACTTCCTGGTCTTGAGGTTGTCCTGGTTGGCCCGGTCAAGCTGGGAATAGATCTGGCTCAATTCCTCATTCTTCTTCTCCAGGGCGTCCTTCACCTGCTTCAGCTCGGAATAGAGGCGCGCGGTCTCCATGTTGGACTTGAGCGCATCCTCCAGCAGATCCTGGGCATCGGCCACCTTGTCGGGATCCAGGTCGTTGACGCTGACCTGGCTATGGCGCAGCACCGTCGTTTCCGGGGGCGCCTCCGGGGGCGCCGGCATCTCCCGCATGCTGGAGCGGACATTGGATTCGATGAGATTGAGCATCTCGTCGAAATCCTTGATCTTCTTGTCCAGGTGATACTTCTTGAAGGTGTAACCCACCGTCTCGCGGGTGATGGCAAGAAAGGTATCCAGCACACCAGGCCCGCGATTGGCCACGGATTCGAAGTAGGGGACGCTACGAAAGTTGAGGCGGCGGTTCATGACCCCCACGGCCATGGCATCGGCCAGGTCCCGCTTGTTGTATTGCAACACGAAGGGAATCTGCTTGATGTTCAGCCGGTTGGCGTTGAGGTTGTGGTACAGGTTCGAGAGCGAATCCACATTGTCCTGCATCTTCGCTTCGCTGCTGTCGGCCACGAACACCACGCCATCGGCCCCCCCCAGCACCACCCGGCGGCTGGCATCGTACTGCACCTGACCGGGCACCGTGTACAGCTTGAGCTTCACCTTCACGCCCGCCGCGCAGGGCGACGGGGCGCATACCTTCAGGGCCCGCTCGGTGGATAATTTCGGGGCCTATTCCTCCAACACGCCCGCGGACGCTCTTACCATCAATACCCTCAACCCCACGGATATCCCGTACCTCAACGACGGGATAGCCTCGGACATCGACTACGTCAACG
>JBBIHT010000127.1:0-6288 GCA_037446845.1 Geothrix sp.
CAACGACCACCCGGATTATCTCTCCGGGGTTGTGCCTGTGCTCGGCAGCACCACGCTGAATGTGGGCGCCTTGGCCACCCAGGGGCTGTTTTCAGTTCCCACCCCGAGGTCTGGCACTTCCGCTCCTGTTCTGGCCTACAACGCCTTCATCGCGCCGTTCATCACCCAGTACGGCTATCCCGACCCCACCAGCGGCCTGGCCACGGGTGGCGGCCTCGTGGGCGGGGCCTCCCAGATCAACAACCAGGATTTCTTCCGCCGGAGTTATCAGCTGGCCTATGACACCACTTTCGGCGTGGGCGTGACCCACGAGGTGCATGCGGGCTACCAGTGGTCGAAGGATTCAGAGGAACTCCTGCGCGTCTCCAACGGTTGGGGCTCCATCACCGCTCCCTACAATGTCACCGTGCCCGCGGGACTACCCAACGCCGGGGCGTCCATCGCCTTCCAGGCCGCCGTGCAGCAGCAGGGGTTGCTGGGCGTGCCCACCATCCACTCCGAGTATGTTTCCCAGACCCTGGAATTGAACGACAAGATCAGGTGGCGGAACTTCACCTTCAACGCGGGCCTGCTGGTGAGCAACGACAAGCTCTATGGGCAGGGCCTGCGGGAGAACCCCGGTACGCTGTCGGGCTTCGAGCTGGCCAGCGGGAATCGCTACCTGGAGAAGGAGATCAAATTCTCGGATACGCTGCAGCCGCGCCTGGGCGTCACCTGGAACTACCACGCCGAGGATACGGTCTACGCCAACTTCGCCCGCTATGTGCCCGCCGCCTCCTCTCTGCCCAGGGCCGCTTCCTGGGCTCGCAACAAGGCGGCCACGCGCAATGTCTATTTCGATGCGGCCGGCAATCAGCTGGCTTCGCAGGTCGAGGCCTCTTCCACGGGCAAACTGTTCACACCTGGCATTGATCCCCGGCATACGGACGAGTACCTCATCGGCACCACCCGGGACTTCGGACATGGGTGGACGGGGCGGCTGTACTCCCGCTACCGCTACAGCACAAATTTCTGGGAGGATACCGAGAACAACGCGCGGGTGTTCTACAACCCGCCGGCAGGCGTTCCCCGCACCCTCTACATCCCCAACCTTGGCACCATGCTGAGCACCCTTGGCGGTGGCTCGGATGCTTCCTTCGTCATTGCCCAGCTGGATGGCGCCTTCACGAAGTACTACGAAGTCGGCCTGGAATCCGAGTGGCGCGGCACGAAAGCCTACCTCCGCGCTTCCTATGTGTGGAGCCACTACTATGGCAACTTCGACCAGGACAACAGCACCACGGCCGCAGCCAATGATCAGAACATCTTCATCGGCTCCTCGAACATCGCCGATGATCCCGGCCGCCAGGTCTGGGACAACAAGTACGGCAACCTGACCGGGGATCGTCGCCATCAGGTGAAGCTCTTCGGTTACTACGAGCTGCCCTGGCAGGGCAGGGTCGGCGCCTATTTCATTTTCCAGTCCGGCCAGCCCTGGCAGCGCACCTCGTACGAACCCTATATTCCGATCCTCACCGCCATTGGCTCCACCAGCACCAGCGATACCAACCGCTACGCCGAGGCGGCGGGTTCGCGCCTGACCTCCTCCCATTGGCAGATGGATCTCAACTACACGCAGAGTATCTGGAAGCGCAAGGACATGAAGGTGGATGGCATGGTGGATTTCTACAACCTGTTCAATCGGCAGACCGGGTACAACCCCACGACCAGCGTGCACTCGCCGCTCATGGGTGTTTCCCAATCCTTCTACCTGCCTCGACGGATCCAGCTGGGGGTGAGATTCCTCTTCTGATTTGTTGAGCCCTTCTCATCCGTGCGGGCCGGTTGGGTCCTGAGCAGCTCACGAACAGGGGTGCAGGGAGTCCGGCAGACGAAGCGCGGAAGGTCCCGGCTCGGTCTCGGGGCCCTGGGCACGAGGGGCCCGTGGGTGGCGCTGGCAAGGAGCAGGAATCGCAGCGGACATCGAGACCACCTTCCCGATGTTCCAGGCATCCAGCGGTCCTCCTGGGTGCGTGGCGGAGGGATGATGGGAAAATGGCAGCAACCTTCCACAAACCGCCTGCTTCGCGAGGTAGATCCATGATTCGTTCAGGTTCCATCGGCTTGGCGGCATGGCTCCTGGCCGCGGCCCTCGGCCTGGCCCTGGCGGCAGGGGAAGCCCCCCTGCATGTGGTGGTCCGGCCTGTCCTCAATCTGTACTCGGAACCCCGGGAGGATGCCGCGGTTGTCTCGCAGGCCCTGCTCTCCCAGTGGCTTCGGGAACTGGCGCGGAAGGAGGGCTGGGTGCGCGTCGTGGGGCCGGACGACTATGCCGGGTGGGTTCAACAGTCGGGACTCCGCCCACTGGGACGCGGCGAGGGGGACGGAGTGCCCAAGGGGGCCGGCAAGGTCGTCGAGGTGGATGCCCTGGGGGCGAATGTCTACCGGGAACCGGATGTGACGAGACAAGCCCCGATCCTGACGGCACCCTTTGGCGTCCGGCTGGAACGGGTGAACGGCGGGCAGGACACCCCGCGCTGGATCCAGGTGAGGCTCCCGGACCGGCAGGTGGCCTGGATTCAGGCCGGCGATGTCCGGACTGACCTGGAGCCCCTGGATATCGAGGCATCCCTGCGCCTGGCCAGGCGCTTCCTGGGCGTCACCTATACCTGGGGAGGCAGCTCCAGCTTTGGCTTCGACTGCTCGGGCTTCACCCAGACCATCCTGCGCAGTCGGGGCGTCCTGATGCCGAGGGATGCGCATCTCCAGGCCAGCTGGGTGGGCGTGGTGCCAGTGGCCGAGCGGGCGCAGCTCCTGCCCGGTGACCTGCTTTTCTTCGGCAGCGACTCGGCCCATATCACCCACACGGGAATCTACCTGGGCCAGGGGTCGTTCATTCACGACACACCCAGGGATCGGCCGGGTGTGCAGATCTCCGAACTGGGGAACGCATACTGGTCACACCTGCTGGTGGCGATGCGGAGGCTCAAATGAAGCGCCGGGAACTTTTCCAGACTCTGGCCGCGGCCACCATGGGCATGAATCTCCTGGGGCAGGGCCTGGCCCAGCGAAGCTCCTCGAGAGGGGCGGGGGATGCCCTCTTCACCAGCCGCATCCGGCGCCTTGAGCTGCGCCACACCTGGACCACCACCATGTCCTCCAGTGCCTACCGGGATACCCTGCACACCGAGTACACCCGCGATGGCCTCACCGGCCACGGGGAAGGCGCGGGCATTGCGAGGTACCAGCAGAGCGCCAAGGGAGGACAGCTTGCGCTGGCAGGCGTCCTGGGCCTGATCACCGCCGCCGAGCCCTGGCACTTCGAGAAGCTGCTTGCTGAGCTGGATCGGAGGCTCCCCGGCCAGCGGGCGGCCCTGGCCGGGGTTGACCTAGCGCTCATGGACTGGATCGGCCAGCGGCTGGGTGTGCCGCTCTACCGGTATTTCGGCCTGGACCCGGCCGACGCAGCCACCACCAACATGTCCATCGGCATTGACACGCCGGAGGTGACACGGGAGAAGGTGCGGGAAGCGGAGGCCTTTCCCTTCTTGAAGGTGAAGGTCGGCCTGGCCACGGACGAAGCCACCCTGGACGCGGTGCGCAGCGTCACCCGGAAGCCCCTTCGCGTGGACGCCAACGAAGGCTGGACCAGCAAGGAGGAGGCGGTGCGCAAGATCAACTGGCTGGAATCCCAAGGAGTGCAGTTCATCGAACAACCCATGCCCGCCCACATGCTGGAGGAGGCGCGCTGGGTTCGCAGCCGAGTGCACATCCCGATCTTTGCCGATGAGGCTTGCCACTCTGCCCGGGACATCCCTGGGCTCAGGGAGGCCTTCGATGGGGTTGTCATCAAGCTGGACAAGGCCGGAGGCCTGCTGGAAGCCCACCGGCAGATCAGGGTGGCCAAGGCCCTGGGCATGAAAACCCTGCTCGGCTGCATGGTGTCGAGTTCCTGCACCATCACCGCCGCAGCTCACCTGTCCCCCCTGGTGGACTTTGCGGACCTGGACGGCAACCTGCTGATCGCCAACGATCCCTACCTGGGGGTGACCGTGCGGCAGGGCAAGCTCATGCTGCCCGAGGGGCCAGGTCTGGGCCTCAAACTGGCCGTCGGCGCCTGACTCATCCAGCCATCGGCGTTCGTCCGGGGCTACTCCGTCGCCACCGAGCTATCGGGCCAGCGCAGGGAATCGGCGGCACCCTGAGGCCGGCCTGTCTGCACCACAATGACCTGCGCACAACCCTGGTAGCGGACTTCCTTGACGGCATGGCCCATGGCCTTCAAGGCCTGGATGGTCGCGGCGGGCAGCCTCTGCTCCACCTGGATGCGATCCGGGAGCCACGGGTGGTGAAAGCGGGGGGCATCCACGGCCTCCCGGGCATCCATTCCGAAATCAACCACATTGATCACCGTGTTCAACACGGTGCTTGGGATGCTGCGGCCGCCTGGACTGCCGCTGACCATGAACACTCTCCCCTCCTTCACCAGGATCACGGGGCACATGCTGGACAGGGGACGCTGACCCCCCCGCGCCAGGTTCGGCGTCGTGCCGATGAGGCCGGAGGCATCCGTCAATCCAGGGCCGGCGTTGAAATCGCCCAATTCGTTGTTCAGGAGGAACCCGGCCCCCGGAACGATGCGACGGGCCCCATAGCTATCCTCAAGGGTGTAGGTGAGGCTCACGGCCCGGCCCTGCTTGTCAAGGACGGACAGGTGCGTGGTGTCTGGCCGGTCCCTGGGCCAGGTGAATTGGTCCGGCGTGGAAACCGAGGCCCGATCAGGGCGGATCGAGGCCCGTAGCTCCTGCGCATAGGCCTTGGAGAGCAGGCGCTCCAAGGGGATTCCGGGGGCGAAATCAGGATCGCCCAGGTGCTGGGCGCGGTCAGCAAAGGCCCGGCGCAGGGCCTCGGTGGTCAGGTGCACGGCCCCGGGGGATTGCGTGCCCAGGGCTTTCAGGTCGAAACCCTCGAGGATATTCAGGGATT
The DNA here is from genome assembly GCA_037446845.1 of Geothrix sp. GTDB lineage: Bacteria > Acidobacteriota > Holophagae > Holophagales > Holophagaceae > Geothrix. The sequence goes on from JBBIHT010000127.1 coordinate 4,966, forward strand.
CGAGCAGGACCTGTCCTCCAGAGCTGGGCGGTGGAGCCGCCAGCACCTCGACGCCATGGTAGGTGCCATGCAGCGGCTCCCGTCGCCTGGGGCGGTAGGCGCGAAGGTCCGTCGCCGTGATGAGCCCCTGGTGCTGCTGCATGTCGCGCACCAGCAGGCGGGCGGTGCGGCCCTGGTAGAAATCCTTCCAATTCCTGGAGAGACGCCGAAGCGTGCGGGCAAGATCCCGCTGGATGAGCCGATCCCCGACTCGCAGAGGCTCACCCCCCCGGCTGAACTGGGCCAGGGTCGGGGGGTGTCGCTTGAACTCGGGCAGGATGGCCGCCAGGCTCCGGGCCTGGGTGTCGGAGAGCTGGAAGCCCTCCTGGGCCAAGCGAATGGCCGGTTTCAGCAGGCGCCGCCAGGGCAGGGTGCCCTCCCGTCTCCAGGCCTCGTGAAGTCCCGCCACGGTGCCGGGCACCCCGACTGAGGCGAGGGAGTTGTGATGGCGATTGGCGCTGTAGGCTCCATTCACCAGCCACATGGCCGGGCGGGCCGCACTCGGTGCTGTCTCCCGGAAATCGTAGAAGGCCGCCTTGCCCGCGGGTGGACGGGTCAGCAGGAAGCCCCCGCCCCCCAGGTTACCGGCGGCGGGATGCACGACGGCCAGGGCGAAAGCCGTAGCCACCGCCGCATCTACCGCGTTGCCACCTTCCCGGAGAACCTGTGCCCCGGCCTCGGAGGCCAGGCGCTCCTGGCTCACCACCACGCCGTGGGAGTCCTGGGCCCCGGCGGCCAGGACCAGGAGTACTGGCAGGATGTATCCGATCCGCATGAAGGCTCTCTAGGTTCCCTGGGATCTTTCATAGCAGGGCCCGTCCTGCGGCCGGGAGGTTTTTCCTGCCCCCCGCCCAGGGCCCTTGAGGGACAAAAAAACTCCCGGATGGCTCCGGGAGAAAGTGGTGGACCTGATCAGGATCGAACTGACGACCTCTGCATTGCGAACGCAGCGCTCTCCCAGCTGAGCTACAGGCCCCGGGATCACCAGTCTACCCTGCCTCCAGGCCTCGTCAATTGGCGTTCTTCCCTGGTTCCACCGGAGGAAGTGCTCCTCCGTCACCCGGCGGTCCTATGGCATAACCTCAGCCCCAGGGTGCCCGGCCGATCACGGTGCCGGTGCACCGTGATCGACCACCCTTAATAGGCTTCGGCCTCGCCGGGGCCCGACTCCGGACGCGCCGCTGGCGCGTCCTCCGTCACCCGGCGGTCCTATGGCATAACCTCCGCGCCGGGGCCCGACTCCGGACGCGCCGCTGGCGCGTCCTCCGTCACCCGGCGGTCCTA
>JBBIHT010000128.1:0-6288 GCA_037446845.1 Geothrix sp.
AAGGATTGCTCCAGGGGGCAGGCACCCGGGAAGGCCCCCAGCACCGCATAGGGCAGATGGGCCCGCTGGGACGGCACCCGGATGCTCCCTGCTCGCGTGATGCGAACCTCCCTCCAGAGGTCCAGGGTGTCGGCCTCGGAGATGGCCCCCTGTACGCCTTCGGTATAGGCGCGCACCAGCCCTCCCGAGCCGAGCTTGGTGCCTCCGAACCAGCGGATGCACACGGCGATGATGTCCGAAATCTCGGCGCCCTCAAGCACGGCCAGCATGGGGCGCCCCGCCGTGCCCGAGGGCTCGCCATCGTCATCCGCGCCGTAGCCGGTCACGGGCACGCCCTGGCGCCAGGCGCTGCAATGGTGGGTGGCGTCGTGGTTCCGCTTGCGCAGAAGGGCCAGGACAGCTGCCCGCTCCTCCTCGTCCCTGGCGGGGTGCAACTCGGTCTGGAAGACGGATGCCTTCTCTCGGAACCGGTGGACGGCGATGCCCTTCAGGTGGCGCATTTCCCCAGCATGGGGAGCCGGCCCGAAAGGGGCAAGCATGGGGATGCGGCCGATTGGCGAAAAACTTTAATTTCGTTCAGAAGCACCGCTCATCCCTTCCCGATCCTGCCCAGCGGCAGTTTCGAGAGGGGCGATTCATCTGGAAAAAAGAGGGGGTCGAAAAAGAGGCATGCGAGTCGAGGAGGTCCTGATGATCGTTCTGCCGCCTGACCCCAGGAACCGATCCCAGGCACCACGCAGGGCTCTGCGGGGCATGGCATTGGCCGCCTCCTGGCTGTGGGGTGGGACGCTGGTGGGGGCCGAACAGCATGCCTCAGTTGCCGTGGCCTGCGCGGTTCGCTTATTGCCCCGGGCCTCGGCAGGCTACGACCTGTCCCTGGAGCGCCACCTCCAGGGACAGGTCGAATCCATGGAGGCCGGTGTGCTACGCCTGCGCCTGAAAGCGGGCCTGGTCCGGGTGGAGCTGGGGCCCAGTGAACGCCTGGGAGGTCCGGTCGCGGGGACTCCTGTGGCCGTGATCGCCTCCCTGCGAATGGTGGATGGCCGCCAGCATCTTGTGGCCCGGGAAGTCAGGGAAGTGAGCCAGGGCGGGCAGCGATGGGTTTTCCGGGACGAGCGCGGCGTGCCCGTGCCCCAGGGCTCCACTCAGTTGTAGGCCACCGTCACCGGGAAAGCGCCGCTGTAGTCGCCATCCGCCTGGTTGGCAGCCACCTGGAGGGTGCCGCCCAGGGTAAGGGTCTGGGCGCCGCCCGCGTTGAACTGGCCCGTGAGGGCAGGGCGGGTGACCAGGGACGACAGGAGCAGGGTCCCGCCGGGGGCACTGAGCGTCACGGTGCCAGGCAGGGTGATGGCGTAGGTGGCATTGGGTGCGCCGGTCACGACGAAGGCCGCCGCGTTGAAGGGCGACAGCGTGCCCAATTGAACCCCCCCTGAGAAGGTCCGCAGGCCGTTGGGGTCAAGCACCACGGTGCCGGCGGCGGCACCTGCATAGATATCGCCAAAGACCAGGTTCTGCTGGAGGGCGAGGGTGATGACAGGATCCACCTTGGCCCGGACGGCGAAGGCAGTGGTGCTGGTTCGTCCGTTCGTCGTGTCCCGGACGCGAAGCGAGAAACCGCCGGAATAGGTGCCGGGGGGCGTGCTTCCGGTGGTGCCCACCGCCAGGGTTACGCCAAGGTAGAAGAACCCCGTGGTGCCGGAAGCGGGGAAGCTGCCGGTGTTGGTGGCGCTGGGCTCGAAATCAACGATGGTGACCCTCAGGGTGGCGCCGCCGGGACCCGCCAGGGTGAACGGAATGGCGCTCCCGGCTGAAATGGCCCAGGCGTCACCGGGTCTCCCCGTGAGGGTAAGGGTTCCGAGGCTGGTGCCGAGCGAGGGGCCCAGGGAACTGCCGCCGCCGGCCGTACGCGTGCCGGAAGGGGAGTTGAGCACCACGGTGCCCGCCGAGGCACCGGGCACCACCGAGCCCAGGCTGATATCTGAGTACTTGTTGATGACCGGCGTTTGGGCCATCACCGGGAACGACAAGGCGAGCTTGATCCCGAGCCGGAGGCTCGACCGGGTTGAAGGTACGAAGGGGAAGCGCATCAGGAGGGGGCTTTCATGGATTCATCATCCACCGGACGGCGCTCCCCAGCCACCAGCACGAAGTCCAGGCCATCCAGGATCGTGCCTTCCGGGGTGATGTGAATGGATCTGGGCGAGGGGGCCTCGAGGCCGAGGCGCCGGGCCTCCTCAGGTGGAACCCGCAACTGGTAGCTCCCTGCGGGCAGATCGCTGAGGATGAAAAACCCATCGAAGGCGGTGCGGACAGTCCTGAACGGCCTTCCCTCGGTATCCAGCAGCTCCACGCGGAGGCCAGGCAGTTCAGAGGACGCTGCTCCCTGCTTTTGGTAGGCCGTTCCCGTCACCTCGCCCAGCACAACCAGCGGCAGCTCCAGGCGCGCCACATGGCCCGGTCTGGGCGTGATGCGATGCCCCTGGATGCCTGAACGCATGAGGGGATCCTCCAGGCTGGAGGGGTTCACGGAGATATTGGCCTCCTGGTCCGCGGGGAGGCTCGTGAGGAAGGCCACGCCGGATTCATCGGCCACCTGGGGCCGGGAGGCGCCATTGGCCATGAAGCTCGCCCCCGGCACGGGCTTCTCCCCCGGATCGCGCTGCCCATTGCCGTTGGCATCCAGGAAGGCCTGTATCGAGGCCGCGCCATGGCTGGCCAGACCCTGGGCCTGGGCCGTGACGCGCCGGGAGCGGGGTTCCCGACCCAGGCCCAGGCGGAAGGTCAGATCCAGGGTCCAGCGGTTCCGCGTGGAATAGGACACCTCCACGCCCAGCGCGAAGGAGCCCTGCTGCTTCTGGACTCCGGCCTGGAGGATGGTGTCCCCCGCCACCAGAGCGCGGGTCACTCCGACCCGGAGATTGTAGGGATCGAAACTGGGGCTTTCGAGAAAGGCGGCGAAGGCGTTCCAGCGCCGGCCCCCGTCCAGCTGGTAGTTGGCCTGTCCCCGCAGGGAAAAGGTGCGGAAGAACTTGCTGGCCAGGAAATCCCCAAGGGTGCTGGACGGCAGGGGCAGCGCGGACCCGTGGCCCTGGGTGCGCACAATCTCGTTGGAGAGGAAAAAGCCCTGGAAGGAGGTGGACAGGCGGTTGCTCAGCCGTTCGACTTCGGCTCCGTCCACCAGGCGATCCCGGGAGGCGCCCAGGTCCAGGGTCACCAGGTTCCGTTCCAGGCTGGGCAGGAGGATGGAGGTTTCCAGGGTGCTGCGAGCCTGCACCTTCCCGTAGATTGGCCGGAAGACTTCGCTCTCGAACCCCCCCTGGAGGATCGCGTGCCGGGCAGTGAGGCTCGCGGAGCCCAGGCGGCTGCGCAAGCCCACCTCGGTGATGCTGCCCCCTTCGCGGTCCTGGGCGGCGGTCAGCAGGGCGGAGAGGGGCTTCCAGAAGCCCTGCAGGCTGGCCTGGGAGTAGGCGTGCGTGCGGCCATCAAGCTGGAGCGAGGAGAAGGCCACTCCTGCGGCCACCCGTTTGGAAACACCGTAGCGCGTCTCCACATGCGCGCGGGATCCGAACAGTCTCGGATCCACGCCCACCACGCGATACTGGAAGGCGCCGGCCGGGGTCTGGTTCTCGCTCACATCGAAGCGCACCACCTCTTCCCGCCGCTGGCCCTGGGGGCCGTAGAACACCAGCCTGAAGTCGTTCCACCCGAAGGTAAGCGGCACATTGAGGAATTCATACCGGCCATCGGCCCGGGACGACTGGAAGCCCAACAGGGCCTGATTCCGGTACAACTCCACCTGCCATCCGGGGGCCAGGTCACCCTGGAAAGAATGGCGGTCGAAGGCGTTCTCCCGCTGGAGCGGCAGATTGCTTAACACGGCCCCAGTGCCGATCTGAGGCAGGGTGAGCAGGTTCAGGCCCGGATCCAGCACATCGCCGAAGGTGAACTCCGTGGCCCGGAGGGGACCCAGCAGCCCCGCCCTGGGGTCGCGGCGCCCCAGGCTCATGCGGAAATCGGAACGGCCAGCTCCGGCGTCCAGCAGGGCGTAGAGGCTGGCCGACATGGCCAGCAGGTCGCCGGTGGCAAAGGTGGTGCTCTGGCCCCGCAGGCGCCGTTCGAGACCCGGAGCGGTCTGGGCGGTGAGGCGCAGAGTCTCGTCCACCATGGGAACCTCCGCCAGGCGGTAGGGGTCCAGGATTTCGGGAAACTGGCGGGGCCCCTCGCTGGGGCGGAAACGCCCCAGGCGCAACTCCCGCTGCCACCGTTCCTGGATGGGCAGGGGCTCGACCGGGACCACGGTGATGGTGGCGCTGCGGCGATCCACCCGGATGCCCAGGGGCAGCCATCGGGCCAGGAGGGCGGTGTCCACATAGATATCATCCTGATGGAGTTCCACGCTGCTCCGATCGAAGCGCTGGAGCCGACCGTCCAGGGTGAGGGTGCCCGCCTGCACATCCAGGCTGAACCGCCGGGACTCCCGAAGGAAGAACCCCTCTGCCCGGCCCCGTTGGGGGTCGCACTGGATGGCAAGATCCAGCAGGCGGCAGAACTCCCCCAGGGGCAGGAGTGTGCCCCCCCGGGCGTCGAAACCCGGGAAGGTGCTGCTCAACAGGGCCTGGTCCAGGCGCAGGGCGAAGAGCAGCACCTCCTCCTCGGCCCGGGCCATCCGCATCTCGGCTGGCACGACCGGCAGGGTCGCCGGCAGGGCGCCTCCGGGCAGGGCCAGGCTCCCCAGCCATGGCAGGGCGGCCCTGAGCAGTCGGCAGACCTGGGAAGGGGGCATCTAGGGCAGGGGCAGGAGGGCTTCCGCCAGGAGGGCACCCCCCTCTGTGGGGGGCAGGGTGAAGGCCACCCGCAGGCGGCTGCCCGATACCCCCTTCCAGTCCTTGGGCAAGGGCAGGTCCAGGTGGCGGCGGGCGTTGGGGACATACACCGCCAGGCCATTGGCCTCTGCGAGCACCTGGTGGGCACCAGAGGGCGGCAGGAGCGTCACCTGGAGATCGCCATAGACGGACTGGTTGCCCAGCCGCTCCACGCTAAGCCGAAGGTGCTGCCGGCTGGCGTCTAGGCTGAGGTCCGCCAGGCTCACCTGGGCGGAGGTCTCACCGTGGCGAAGAATCACCGGAATGGCGAGGCCGTAGAGGGGTGTCAGGCGGATGGAGAGCCCTTTGGGGGTCGCCGATCTCGGGGTTGGGCTGGCGGTTTCAGGGCCGGGGGGTACGGCCCGAAATAACATGTGCAAGCGGTACTCGCCAGTCTGCAACTCGGCCGGCTTGCGCACCTGGATGCGGATCGTCTGGGATTCCCGGGCTTCCAGGGTCACTTCCCGGGGGGAGTACCGGAAGAGCGCCCGCAGGCTCTCGGGGGTCTGGCGATCGAAGGGAACTTCCCGGATGCCCCCGCGTTCATCCATTTCCATGCGGACCAGGGAAATCCGGTAGGTGGACCGGCTGGTCCCGATGTTGGAGAGATTCAGTTCTGCGGCCCGCTTGCGCCCCTCGAACACTAGCCTCGTGGGGGCCACCAGCAGGTCCCCCAGCCCAGGGGACTGGGGCGCCGGCTCGGGAACGGCCGGAGGTGGGGCCTGGGCTCCCCAGAGGGCGAGGGCGGACAGGCCCAGGCTGAGCAGGGCAGGCAGCAGGATCATGGGGCCCCCGACAGGAGAAAAACCCAGGACGCGCGGGACGCCCTGGGTGGCAAGCACGGGCCAAGGGCAGGCTAGTTGTAGGCCACAGAGAGGGAGAAAGTGCCGGAGTAGTCGCCATCCGTCTGGTTGGCGCCAACCGCCAGCGTGGCCCCCAGGGTGAAGCTCTGGGTGCCGCTGGCGTCCAGGGTACCCGCGGTACTGGTCACGAAGCTGTTGACGGTCATGGGCGCGCCGGGGCCGGTCAGGGAGACCGAGGCGGGCAAGGTGATGGCGTAGGTGGCGTTGCGCTTGCCGGTCACGGTGAAGGCCGCGGCATAGGCGGAGCCGGTGGTGGCCAGGGCGGGGCCCGTGGTGCTTCGTGTGCCAGCCGCATCCAGGGTGACGGAACCGCCGGTGGCATCGGTGAAGATGTCACCAAAGCTGAGGCCGGCGTTGGTGAGGCTCAGGGTGATGGGCTTGTAGATCCGGGCCGAGGCGGTGACGGAGGAGCTAGCCTGGGCGAACAGGGTCGGCGCGGACAGGGCCAACAGGGCCAGGGCAAGTCGGGGGGAACGATGCATAGAATGCTCCATGAAGGGTGTGGGAAGGGCCCGGGGGGGGAGGGCGTCAACAGGCTGTCCTGTGAAGGACTTGTAGCCATT
>JBBIHT010000129.1:0-6209 GCA_037446845.1 Geothrix sp.
CCGCCGCCACCGCCACCGCCACCGCCCGCGCCTGAGCCCCCCATCACGCCACCGGCGCCGCCGATTCCACCCAAGGGGTGAAGGGAGGGCGCCCCGGAGTCATCCGGGGCAGCATCAGCCTCAGAGCGACTGCAGGAAGGCCTCCACGCGGTCCCAGTCCCGCGTGAGCGGAAAGGGCGGCAGGGCGGCGCGCACCTGAGCGGCGTAGCGCTTGCCCCGGGAATCCTCGCTGGGCAGCATCAGCCGCGGATCGAGCACGGCCACCACGCCGCGATCAGACCGGGTGCGGATGAGGCGGCCGATGCCCTGCTTGAGCTTGAGGGTCATCTGGGGCACCTGGATGCCGATGAAGCCAAGCCCTTCCCGTTGGGCGTCGGCCTCGCGAATGCGGGCCTGCAGCAGCGGATCATCCGGCGGGGCGAAGGGCAACGCGGAGACCACCACCAGGCTGAGGGCCTCCCCGGGCATGTCCACGCCCTGCCAGAAGCTGGCAAGACCCAGCAGGACAGCCGAGGGTGTGGTGCGGAAGCGCTCCAGGAGCTGGGTCCGGGACAGGCCATCCCCCTGCACGAAAAAGGTGAGCCCGGGCAACGCGCTCTCCAGGCGGGGGCGGAACGCCGCCAGCATCTTGCGGCTGGTGAACAGCAGCAGGGCCCTGCCCCGGCTGGCGCGCACCATTCGCTCCATGGCCGCCAAGGAAGCCTCCACCCAGGCCGCATCGCCAATCCCGTTGCCGCCGGGTTTCCGTTCCGGCAGGCTGGGCGGCACGAAGAGCAGGCCCTGGCGTTCGAAATCGAAGGGGCTGTCCACCGATTCCGCGGCCTCCACCTCGCCATGGCTGAGTCCCAGCCGCAGCCCCAGTCCGTTGAAGCCGCGGCCGTCACGAAGGGTCGCGCTGGTGAGGATCACACTGTCGAAACCGCGCCGCACATGCTGATGAAAGAAGGGGCGCACATCCACGGGATTGGATTTGAAATGGACGAGGTGCGGGCCTTCCCGGCTCAGGGTCGAGACCCACCCATCGGGCTGGGCGAAGATCTGCTCCATGCGGGAAAAGGCCGTGCGGACCCGCTCGGCCAGGCGGGGCCACAGGGGGCTTTCGGGATCGGCAGCGGCCAGGCGGCGCAGCTCCACCCCGAGGGGATGGCCCGCCTCCACCCAGGTGCCCACCGCATCGGCCAGGGCCTTCATCTGGGGTCCTGGGGCGAGCAGGGGCAGGACGCCACCTTCCAGGGGCACCCAGACCAGGAGATCGCCCCAGGCCTTCTCCCAGGCCCCCAGCAGCGCCCCCAGGGCCGCGCCCGCACCCGTGGCGCCCTCCCGCAGATCCGTGAACAGCAGGTTCATGGCGCGGCTGGACCAGACCTCCGCGCAGCTCTCCGTGAGCTGTTCCTCCAGGTCGTGGGCCTCGTCCAGGATCAGCACCGGCGCGTCGGGCAGCACCTGGCCAAAGGCTGATTCCCGCAGCACGCGATCCGCCAGCAGCAGCGCGTGGTTGACGATGATGAGATCCGCCCCGGCCACCGCCTGGCGCAGCTTGGTGAGGTAGCAGTCCTCGTACCGCGGGCATTGGCGCCCGGTGCAGCGTTCCGCCCGGGCGTTGATCCTGTCCCAGAGGGGCGACTCGCCTTCGCCAAAGCGGCCCAGGCCTTCCCGGTCGCCATCCAGGGTTTCGCGGGTCCAGCGCTGCAGGGCCAGCCAGAGCTGCTGGTCCGAGCGCGTGAGCTCCTGGTTCGCATCGGCGGACACCGACTCCCAGGCACTCCGGCACAGGTAGTTGGCCCGGCCCTTGGCCACCACCGCCTTGACCGATCGCCCCAGAATGCCCGCGGCCCGGGGCACATCGTCCTCCAGCAACTGCCGCTGCAGCTGCTTGGTGCGGGTGGCCACCAGGATGGGCCGCCGGCCCGAAGCCAGGGCAGGCACCAGATACCCCAGGCTCTTCCCCGTGCCCGTTCCCGCTTCGACGGCCTGGATCAAGGCATCGGGCCTGGCCTCCGCTTCGCTGCCCTGCTCCCGCCACCGCTGAATACGGGCGGCCCCATCCTGGAGAGCGTTGTGCACCAGCTCCGCCATGCGCCGCTGGCCCGGCCGTTCCTCGGCTCCCGGGAAGCAGGAGAAGATCCGCCCCTCGGGGGAGGCGAAGTAGCGGTCCATGGGGTGCGCCATGCTCTCAGTGTGCAAGAGGAGCGGAAATTCGGCGAATCACTTGTGGTATTCCTTGCCCCGGATGATGGTGAACGCCCGGTACAGCTGCTCCAGGAAGATGACCCGGCCCAGCTCGTGAGGAAAGGTCATGGGCGACAGGCTCATCTGCTCGTGAACCTCGGCTTTGAGCCCCGGGTCAAAGCCATGGCTGCTGCCAATGGCGAAGGCCAGGCTGTCCCCCTGGTCCATGTGACCCACCAGCCACCGGGCGAAGGACTCGCTGTCGCGGAGTTTTCCTTCCGGTGTCAGCAGCACTGGGCATTTCACCGACCTGATTTGACTCCGCAGCCGCTCGCCTTCCTCCCGCAACTGGCGCCCCGGATCGCCCTTCCCTTCCGGCAGGGCCACCACCTCCATGCGGGCGAAGGCACGCAGCATGCCGAGGTAGTGGGCTTCGAGCTCCCGGCAGGGGTCCAGGCGCAACCGTCCGATAGAGATCAGGGTGACGGGATACATGAGCACATTGTGAGCAATTCCCCTTGGCAGGGCACCCAGAAAGAGCCACCATCCTAGATGTCCACGACACTATTCATAGGGGGTTCACCCATGCGCCGTTCCCTGCTCCTTCCTCTTGCCGCCTTGACCCTGGTTCCCGCCTTCCTGGGTTGCGGCGGCCATGCCATACCCGCCAACCCGCCCTCGGCCGCCATGGAGCCCTACGACATCCTCGACCACCTGCGCTATCTGGCTGTTCGCAAGGACTTCAAGCACGCCGCCCTCATCGCCCCCATCACCCCCGATGTGGTCTTCCCCTCGGCCATGCATTTCCATCGCCAGGCCAAGGAGCTGGGCCTTACCCTCACGCCCGAGGAAATCAAGGGCCTTGGCCTCGAACACCTGGCAGCCAGGCTGGATGAACTGCCCGGGGGCCCCACCGATGACTACACCATCAAGGATGCCCGCCTCACCTTCAACGGCGGCATCTACCGGCTGCTGAAGGGCCTCAACGAGAAGTCCTGGACCCGGATTGACAGCATGGGCATCACCGATAACAACGCCATGCGCCAGTTCGGCTCCAGCACCATCGTCAAGGACATGGCCCTGGGTCTCAATGGCACCAAGATCATGACCATCAGCTGCCTGAAGAAGCCCGATGGCACCTATGGCGTCTCCTACATCCGGTACGAGATCAGCCTCAAGGGTTTCAAGCAGGACTAGGCCAACCCAGTACAGGCAGGAGCCGCGGGGTGCCGCGGCTCCTGCCTGTACTGGGCCCCCTCGGGAATTCTGGATACCGGGCTGATTTGATGACTGGCCAAGGGCGGCCTGGGCTGAGAAAATCCTCTGTTGGACTGGCGGGGCGTCCCGAAGGGCCAGTCAGGAGGGTTCATGACCACGAAGAAAATTGTCCATGTGGTGGGTACGGGCACCATTGGTGAACCCCTCATCGGCCTGCTGACCGCCTTTCGCGAACCGCTGGGACTCGATGAGATCACCTTCCACAAGAACAGCGTCAGCGACCGCCCCAAGGTGAAGGCCCTGCTCAAGCGTGGCGCCAAGCTGGTGGTGGACGCCGACAAGGTGGCGGGCTTCCGCGCCTGGGGCATCGAGCCCGCCATGCTCCACGACCAGGCCATGGACGAGGCCACCGCCGTCATCGACTGCAGCCCCAAGGGCCTGGAGATGAAGGAGAACCTCTACAAGCAGTACGAGCACAACACCAAGGGCTTCATCGCCCAGGGCAGCGAGTTCGGCTTCGGCACCATGTACGCCCGGGGCATCAATGACGATGTCCTCAAGAAGAGCTGCCAGTATGTGCAGGTGGTGAGCTGCAATACGCACAACCTCTCCTGCATCATTGACACGCTGGCCCTATCCGAGGGTGACGACAACCTGCTGGAGGGCAGTTTCGTCTGCATGCGCCGCGCCAATGACATCAGCCAGGTCAAGGACTTCTGCCCGGCCCCCCAGGTGGGCACCCACAAGGAAGGCAGATTCGGCACCCATCACGCCCGGGACGCCTATCACCTGTTCCAGACCCTTGGCCTGGAGCTGAACCTCTTCAGCAGCGCCGTGAAACTGCCCACCCAGTACATGCACAGCCTCTGGTTCGACCTGCGCCTCAAGCGGCCCACCACCCTGGAATCCATCAAGACCCGCATCAAGGACAACGATCGCATCGCCATCACCGACAAGAAGGATTCCAATACGGTGTTCTCCTTCGGGCGCGATCACGGCCATTTCGGCCGCATCCTCAACCAGACCGTGATTCCCCTCAGCACCCTCACCATGCCCAATCCCAATCGCCTGGTGGGTTTCTGCTTCACGCCCCAGGATGGCAACAGCCTGCTGTCCAGCGTGGCGGCAGCCCTTCGCTTCACCCACCCCAAGGACTACGATCAGCGACTCCAGGTGCTCAAGCCTTTCTTCTTCGACGAAGTCTAGGTAGGCTCAGGTCCTTTGCGGATCCAGACAGGAGGAGGGCCCGCGACGCGGGCCCTCCTCGTCTTGGGGGAATGCTGATGCGGTGGTTGGGAGGTCCAGTCGTGCCCGCGGCCAAGGCGCTGCTGGGGTGTCTCCTGGTGCGGGAGGAGGTGGTTCTACGCATCACGGAAGTGGAAGCCTACGGCGGCCCGGAAGATAGCGGCAGCCATGCCCGGCATGGTCGAACGGCCCGCAACGCACCCATGTGGGGACCTCCTGGCCGGGCCTACCTGTACTTCTGCTACGGCATGCACTGGATGCTCAATGTGGTGACCGGGCCCGAGGGCGAGGCCGCGGCGGTGCTGATCCGGGGGGCCGAGGTGGTGGCAGGCCTTGAGCTCGTCCGCTCACGGCGCCAGGCGGCGGCAACGGCGAAGCTCTGCGCTGGCCCGGGGAAGGTGGCCCAGGCCCTCGGGCTGGGGAAAAACTTCGATGGTCATGACCTGATGCAGCCCGGGGGACTGGAACTGCGTGCCGCCCCGGCGCCCGGCCGAATGCTTGCGGGGCCGCGCCTGGGCATCGGGTATGCCACCCGGGCGGATCAGGTACGGCCGTGGCGCTTCGCGGATGGGGAGAGCCGGGCCGTGACGCTGCCCCGAAAGCTCTCCCCCTTGTGAGTGGGGGGATTGCCGTCCATACTCAACCTCCGCTCCGTCCCGGCTTTCGAGGAGGCCCGGCGAGGCGGTACCCGATGAATGGGGGGTGACCGGTTTCGACAGGTCATGATCCAGGTGTCCGGTGCAGGCGGGGGTTGGACGGTTGGCCCCCTTATCAAGCCGCCCAAACCAAACTGCCAACGATAACTTCGAACTGGCTCTCGCCGCCTAGGGCAACCTAGGCTCCGAGCGAGTCCTCGGGATCTCTGGGTACCGAGCTCGTTAAACCCCTGAAAGGGTGGCTTCGGCCTGCCGGACGGGGGCACCAGATAGGTTGCCGCGACGCCTTCTGACGGTGGCCGAAACCCAGGAGGCAATCTTTCCGAGCGGCTCGTCCGTTCCCCGCCGGAAGGTTCCAAGAGCGGACCAAGCCTGTGAAGAACCGCCATCCGGCATGTCTTGGACGCGGGTTCGAGTCCCGCCACCTCCACCAAGCGATGAGGCCCCATTCGGGGCCTCGTTTGTTGGGTGAGAGTGAAGACGGGGTGATCACTCACCAATCTTCCGGGCCGATTCACCAAGTCCCGCCAGCCATGAACCCTTTGACGAATTGTCAATATGATTGCGGTCCGTGACGCCAATTTCCCTGATTTGAGTGCTCCCCATCACCTCTTCAAGATCTCTGCTCCCCGCGGGGCGCTCCTAAGGCTAGAGTCAGGTCGTTCCTTTTCCGGGGACCGCGCCTTGCGGGATCCCACCCACCTTCAGGGAGGCATCATGAGCCAGCAGTATGTCAACGAAGTCCTTGAGAGTCTCAAGAAGAAGGCTCCCTGGGAGACCCTCTTCATCCAGGCCGCCACGGAGATCCTCCACTCCCTGTGATCGATCGGGGACCGGGTCTCCGGACGCGTGAGGTGAGAGCCGCCGAAGACCTCCGCTGCCGGTGAGTGCCCGCCGCGTTTACGTCATGTTCAATCGCGC
>JBBIHT010000130.1:0-6176 GCA_037446845.1 Geothrix sp.
CTTGCATGAGCGCGGAGCGTGGGGGATTCGAAATCACTGAATCACCGGCTGGTCGCGATCAGCCGGCGTAGATCTTGTGGAAGTACCAGGCAGACAGCAAGAAGCCGATGGTGATGACGCCCAGGCGAACGGCGGTGCGGCCGACGCGGTGGGCCATGTGGGCCCCGAAGAGGCCCCCCAGGCCCGCTGCGACCGCCATCAATCCCGCGAGGGCCCACTTCACATTGCCCGGATGACGAAGGTGTTCAGCCAGGAGGAAGGCAAAGATGGCAACGCCGTTCATGCTGAGCGCCAGGAAGTTCTTGAGTCCGTTCATCTGATGGATATCGGTGAGCCCCAGCAGGCTCAGGGCCGCCAGCATGAGGATGCCAATGCCCGCCCCGAAATACCCGCCGTAGATGCCCACGCAGAACTGGAACACCATGGCCCCGACCCACCAGCCGGGGGTGCGGTTGTGGCTGCCCAGACGCTTGAGCAGCCGATTGACAGGATCATTGGCGGCCAACAGGACCGTGGCCACGAGGATCAGCCAGGGCACCAGCTGGTCAAAGAGTTTCTGAGGGGTGACGAGCATGAGCCAACCGCCCAGGGCCCCGCCCAGCAGGGAGGGTGGAACCAGCCGAAGGGCGAATTCCCGGGTGCCCGCCAGATCGTCCCGATGCCCCAAGAACCCGGCCACGGAACCGGGCCACAGGGCCAGCGTGCTGGTGACATTGGCCTGCTGCCCCGTGAGCCCAATGCCCAACAGGGCGGGAAAGGAGACGAGGGTTCCTCCCCCGGCGATGGCATTGATGGAACCGGCCGCGAAGGCTGCGGCCAGAATGGTGAGGATATGCCAGATGTGCATGTCCTCAAAGATGACAGGGGCAGGCTGCGCTCACAAAGGGTCGGATGGCGCCCCCCGGGGGGAGAGGCATCAGACCGGCTCAAGCTCCATCAGCACCAGGCTGGCGCCGGCCAGCCCTGGGGCCACGAACAGATCCCCCTGCCCTTCCTCGACGCGCAAGAGGTGTCCCCTGCCCAGGTGCAGGTCCAGGCTGGGCACCGACGCCGAGCCTCGCCCCAGGAACACCAGCGTGGTCTTGGCCCGCAGGGTCAGGGGCCGGAACGCCATGCCCGTGAGCACCTGAAGGCGGGCTTGCCAGCGGCAGGGATCCACCAGGAGATTCAGGTCGGTACAAGGGCCTTCCAGGAGGGTCGCGGAGGCCGGCCCATCGCCGGAGAAGCACAGGGGGCGCAGCGGTTCGTCCAGCAGGGCCCGGCCCTGGGCGCCGAGGTCCAAGACGAAGCCTCGCCCCTCGAGGAGGAGAAGCCATCGCTCCAGGCCGGGAAAGGACGAGAAGGGGCCGCTTTCCGTGACGGCCGCCGAGCTGAGCCGCCATCCGAAGCCGCCTTCCAGGGTGGCGCCGGGGGGCTCCACAGCCAGCTCGAGGGTGCTGCCGCCCCCGCTTTTCCATGGCATCCTGCGCCCCTCGGATGGCTTGACCCGTTGCCAATGCATGGGTGACCTCCCTCTTCCGATTGTGATGGATTTTCCTCCTGGCGGCGTGGGGGAAGCCCCTGTGCGCCGGGTATCCTGAAGGCATGTTTCCCGGCCTTCCATCCCCCAGCCGCATGGCCCTGCTGCTCGTGCTGGCCTGGGTGGTTTATACCCTGCTATGGACACCAGGGCCCCCGAGCCTGCGTCTGCTGGGCTTCTATCCGAAGCAGGCGGGCAGCCGCCTGGTGGGTTGGGCCGCCTCGCGCACCCTGCCGATCACCTGGCGGACCCCTTTGTTGGGCCGATTCGCCAAGGCCTACGGCCTGGACCTGGCGGAGGCGGAATGCCCGCTGAATGACTATCCCAGCCTGCAGGCACTGTTCACGCGCCGCCTCAAACCCGGGCTCCGGCCCCAGGACGCGGCCGTTCCAGGCCATATCAACAGTCCCGTGGATGGCCGCATCGTCGCCTGCGGCCGTATCGAGACCGGCCTCGCCATCCAGGCGAAGGGGCTGCCCTACCGCATCCACGAACTGCTCAAGCACGATGCACGGCCCGCCCGCTTCGAGGGAGGCCACTACCTCACGCTCTACTTGTCACCCAGGGACTACCACCGCATCCATGTGCCCATCGAGGGGCTCGTGCAGGCCGTGTCCCGCGTGGAAGGCGAGCTTTGGCCCGTCAATGACGCCAGCACCGGTCATATGCCGCGACTCTACGAACGGAATCGCCGGACCACCTGGATCGCGGAGGGCACCGGCCCCTGCGCGGGACTCGAGGTGGCCGCAGTCCTGGTCGGCGCCACCCATGTGGGCGGCATCGTCCTTGATCCCCGCTGGCTGGGAGGACGGGAGTTGCCCCGGGATGGCGGCTTCGCCACCGGCGGGCTGCCCTGCCTCCCGGGAGAGGATCTCGGCACCTTCCAGTTCGGGTCCACCGTTGTGCTGTTGATTGGCGGTCCCCGGGCCGCGGACTGGGTGCCCGCACAGCACGAGGGTGCCATCAGGATGGGACAACGGCTGGGAGCCTATCGGTGAGCGACACGGAAATCTTCCACCAGGATCCGCTCTGGGACGAAGGGGGCGACCTGCCCGGGGCCCTGGAGGCTCTCTTCACCGCCGCGGGCGAGGTCATGGACCTGGCCCGCCTGCGGGAATTGACAGGCTTGGGAGACGGCGCCCTGCAACAGGGCATCGAGAAACTGCAGGAGCGCCTCCAGGGAGCCTCCGGCCTGCGCCTGCTGGAAGTGGGTGGCGGCTGGCGCATGGCCACCAGCCCCGTGTACCGGGAGATGATCAGCCGCCTGGTCACCAGCACGCGGAGCGGCAAGCTGACACCGGCCCAGATCGAAGCCCTGGCCATCATCGCCTATCGCCAGCCGGTCACCATCACCGAACTGAACGCCATCCGCGGTGTCACCAGCAGTGCCAACCAGGTGAAGAGCCTCATGGAACGGCAGCTCATCACGCCTGCCGGGCGACGGGCCGTGGTTGGGCGGCCCATGATGTACGCCACCACCCAGGCTTTCCTGCTGCACTTCGGACTGAAAAGCCTCCTCGACCTGCCCCGATTGGCTGATTTCGGCGAGGGTCGCCTGGAGGCCGAAGCCCTGGCGCTGCTGGAGCCCGCCCTGCCCGAGGATGGCCTCTTCGGCACCCTGCCCGCCGAACCTGTCTCCCCCGGGGAGCCCGCTGGTGAGCAGGAGCCGGAAACCAGGGGAGCAGAAGCTCCATGAGCCAGCCCACCCTGAGCCTTGAGGAGGCCACCCCCGCCAAACCCATCGAAAGCCCCACGGGGTTGATCCTCCAACCCTGGCAGAAAGGCGGACTGCTGATCCTGGTCCTGGGCATCCTCTACCTTCGCCTGTGGCGCCGGAAGCAGGTGCATATCCAGGTCTGCAGTCACTGCGGGAAGAAGAATCCACCCCACCAGAGCAACTGCCAGAAGTGCGCGGCGCCCCTGATGCGGGTGGATTAGGCTGCGGATGGATCAGGCCCTGGTGTTTCCTAGAACTCGATCTCGATGGATTCCTCGGCCAGATCGTTCTCCACTTCCAGCACTTCGCAGGCGGCGCCGTACATCTGGAGCACGGCCGTCTTGCGGTTGCTGAGGCTGGTGAGCAGATCCTTCACCCGCTGCACCTCGCTGGCGATGGTGTTGTTGATCTGGGAAACCTCGGAACGGCAGCGCTCCCGGGTGGTTTCATAGAAGGCTTTCTGGTCCTGGCTCAGATCCATGGGGGCTCCTGGAAAAGGGATGGCGGTTGGAAGGGTTCGAGTTTATCCAGGTTTTTGGTCATGACCACCCGGCCACGGCCAGCATGATGACGAGGATCACAGCCAGGGCGAGGATGACCGGAAGCAGCCAGGCTGGGCGGGCGTGGGCCGGGACTTCCAGGAAGGCCTCGGGCTGGGTGTCGCCAG
This sequence comes from Geothrix sp., assembly GCA_037446845.1. Taxonomy (GTDB): domain Bacteria; phylum Acidobacteriota; class Holophagae; order Holophagales; family Holophagaceae; genus Geothrix. The sequence continues at coordinate 3,904 of JBBIHT010000130.1, forward strand.
GGGCGGCATGCAGGGTGGTTTGGGTGCGGGAATCGGTTGCCTTCCCGGGCAGGACACCCGTGGTTCCCGTGGCACGATCCAGCACCCGGTAGGCGCCACTGGTAAGACTGGCCGGGACCGGGAAATGACTGGCCATGAGAGCTTCCACCTGCTCTTTGGGGCCCCGCAGCAGGGTGTTCATATACTCGGCCACATCGTGCTCGGCCAAGGGGGTCCCCTGCCGCTGAAGGTAGTCCCGCAGATCCCGCTCCATGAACCGGGCGGAGGGATAGCGATGGTCAACGCCCTTCTGCAGTGCTCGGTTCACGATGGCGACCATCTCCCGGGATACCCTGGGGTTCACGGTAGCCAGGTCCGAGATGCGGCCCAGCCTCACCTTTTCCAGAACGCCCAGCTCCGAGTCCGCCTGGAAGCAACGCTCCCCCGTGAGCAGCTCGAAGAGGACCAGCCCCAGTGAGTACAAGTCAGAGCGGTTGTCCAGCGGCTGGCCGGTGGCCTGCTCGGGACTCATGTAGAGCAGCTTGCCCTTGAGGGCGCCGGCCACCGTGTGGCTGGCCTTGCTGGCCGCCTTGGCGATACCGAAATCCACCAGCTTCACGGCCCCATCGGTGCTCAGCAGGATGTTCTGCGGGCTGATGTCACGATGGACCAGCTTCAGCTCCCGGTCATCAAATCCGCGCTTGCGGTGGGCGTAGTCCAGGGCCGAGGCCACCTTCATCACCACGAAGGCAGCCACCTGTTCGGGGAAGGCGATGCCGTACTCCCGGGCCTTCCGCAGCAGGGTGCGCAGATCCCGCCCGTTCACATACTCCATGGCGATGTAGTAGGAATTGCCTGCTTTGCCCAGGTCGAAAATCTGGGCAATGTTCGGGTGGGTGAGCTGGGCCGCCAGTTTAGCTTCGTCAATGAACATGGTGACGAAGTCCTCGTTGTCGCTGAAGTGCGGCAGGATGCGCTTGATGGCCACGATCTTCTGGAACCCCTGCACTCCGCGCTGCTGGGCCTTGAACAGCTCGGCCATGCCCCCCACGGCGATCTTCTCCAGCAGGAAGTAGTTCCCGTACTCCTCGAGGGGGGCAGGCGCACCGGGGACAGAATCCGGCACCACCTGGGGCGTGGGGGCGGAGGCCGGCTCCCAGGTGAAGGGATCATTCACGCCACTGATGCCGCTGAGCGTGAAATCCGAAGGCCCGAGCGGCTCGGCGGGCGGGAGCGGGACGCTCTCGGGCACCCGCGGCTGCACCAGGGTGGCCGCCACCTTCACGGAAGGGACGGGAAGGTTGGCCCGCTCGGCTTCCACCACGGGCCGGGCTTCCATTTCAGCCAACACGGGACCGAAGATATCGGCAGCGGAAAAGGGGGCTTCTGCGGCCCCAGGCCGAGCGGAAGCGACCGCAGATGAAGGCAGGGGAGGAGGCAAGGGCGGCTGGGCCCCTGCGAACAACTCGAAGGGATCCTGCGGAGGGCGAGGCCCCCCTTCCAGATCGGCCAGCAGGTCCCCGAAAATGGCGTCGGCGCTGAGACCCTCTGGCTCGGGCCGGAAGCGGCGGAGGGTGGCGGCAATCTCGCCGTCGGGCTGGGTCCGCTCCAGATATGCCTGTACCTCCACTCCACCGGGCATCCGTGCGGGCTCGCCAGCGGAAACCACCAGGATGGGCAGCCGTGGGCGGCCGCTTTGCAGCACCTTGGCCAGGGAGGTGCCCTCGGAAGCCGCCGCGGGGTCGCCCAGCAACAGCAGGTCGGGAACCTCCCCCGAGGCCAGGAACGGCGCCATCTCGGCCCCGGTGATCCAGCGGATGACCCAGCCATCCCCCTCCATGGCCGACACCAGCCCCGGCGTCCTGAGGGACTCGCCATCCACGATGAGCAGGAGGGGACGGGGCATGCGGCTCCGGGGTTGAGAGTTCCCAGGGTAGCTCGGCAAACTCCGTATCGCCATCACCAGCATTCCAGGCTAGACTGGTCATTCGGTGTGGACCGGCCTCCGGGCCCCGCGCCAGATCCCTGAGGAAGGAGGTGCATTCCATGCCACTAGTCAAGGTCAAAGAGGACGAGACTTTCGAGTTCGCCCTTCGCCGCTTCAAGCGGAAGTGCGAAAAGTCCGGCATCCTCAGCGAGCTAAAAAAGCGCCAGCACTACGAAAAGCCCAGCGCCAAGCGCAAGCGCAAGATGCTCGCCGCCCGCAAGAAGACCCTCAAGCGCCTCTCCCAGGAACGGCGCATGATCGGTTGATTCTCCCTCCAGCCCCAGGGCAGAGGTCTCGCGTATGAGCG
>JBBIHT010000131.1:0-6156 GCA_037446845.1 Geothrix sp.
GGCGCTCGCCCTGGAGGCTCGCATCAGTCCCTGCAGTGATTTCTATCGAAAGCAGTACTTCTACCCCGACCTTCCCAAGGGGTATCAGATCACTCAGGGCCCTGTGGCCCTGGTGGAGGAAGGCCACTTAGAGCTTGCCGGGGAGCCCAAGGTGCGGGGGGGCGAGGGCCTCGTGGCCGTCGGGATCGAACGGGTCCACCTGGAGGAGGATGCCGGGAAGAGCCACCACGACCTGCGGGAGGGCTGTACCCATGTGGACCTGAACCGGGCCGGAGTGCCCCTGCTGGAAATCGTGGGCAGCCCCGAATTGCGCAGTCCTCAGGAGGCATCCGAGTACCTTAAAGTCCTGCACCGATTGGTGATAGCTCTCGGTATCTGCGACGGCAACCTCGAGGATGGGCATTTTCGGTGTGATGCCAATGTGAGCCTCCGCCCGGTCGGTGCAGCGGCCTTCGGCACCCGGGTGGAGATCAAGAACCTCAACTCCTTTCGCTTCGTCCGGCTGGCCCTCGAATTCGAAATCCAGCGTCAGGGTGCGCTCCTGGACCGCGGAGAAACCGTCCAGCAGGAAACCAGGGGCTGGGATGCCGCCACGGGGGAAACCCGCAGCCAGCGCATGAAGGAATCGGCCATGGACTACCGCACTTTTCCCGAGCCGGACCTGCCCGCCCTGCGCATCGCACCCCGGGAGATCGAAGCGGCCAGAGCGCAGCTCCCCGAATTGCCCGAGGCCAAAGTCCGGCGCTGGCGCCAGGCCTTCGGGTTGGGTGCAGAGGAGGCCCAAACCCTCCTCCAGAGCCGGGCCTTCACCACCTATTTCGAGGCCCTGGCTGCCGCCTCCGGGGCCCCCCGGGCCGCGGCCAAGTGGATGCTGGGGGAGGTGAGCCGCACCCTCAATGAGCGGGGCATCGGCATCGAAGCCTTCCCCCTGGACCCGGAAAGCCTGGCGGAGCTGCTTCGCCTTGTCGAGACAGGTACCCTCGGCTTCGGCACTGCCCGGGAACAGGTGTACCCCCAGTTGCTGGAAGGCCGAGCAGGGGCCACGGCGCTGGTGGCGCGCCTGGGCCTAGCCCAGGTCAGCGATCCGGGGACCATCGAGCGCCTGGTGAACGAGGTGCTGCTCGCCCATCCAGGGGCCCTGGCCCAGCACCGGAGTGGCGCCAAAAACCTCACGGGGTTCTTCGTGGGGCAGGCCATGAAGGCCGGGGGCGGAAGGCTGGAGGCGCGCCTGGTCCAGGAACGGGTGGCCAAGGCCTTGGCCAATCCGTAGGCCTGCCCTAGCCAAACCCAGCTTTGGACGCCATCCTGGCACCATGACGAACGAGATCCCCCCTCCCCTGTCCGCCTGTGTTCCGGGCGTGGGTCGGGTCTGCACCGAGTGTGGCCGTCGCGTGGTGGACGCCATCGAATCCCTCGATGAGCCCTTTCTCTGTGTGGATTGCAGGTTCGGCACGGAAGGGGCCCCGACTCCCGCCGGGGAAGACGCTTTGACCCAGGCGGCGCTCCTGGACGCCGAGCCCCACGGGCCCGAGCGGGAGACGCCCACCTTCTGGCGCCTGCTTGTGGTCATCGCCTTCGCGGTCATCGCCCTGGCCATCGTGTTCTGGAATCGCTAGGAGCCCGCCGTGTCCAACACCTGGGGACCCACCACCACCGCCATCCACGCTGGCCGGGCCTTCAACAGCACCCGGGCCGTGACCACCCCCATTTTCCAGACTTCCGTCTTTGAACTCCAGGAGAACCGCGAGGGCGCCGAATTCGCCGCCAGCATCGAGCCCCCAGCCTTCTACACCCGCTGGGGCAATCCCAACACGAGCGAGGTGGAGGCGGTGCTCGCCAGCCTGGAAGGGGCGGAACGGTCCCTGGTGACGGCCTCGGGCATGGCGGCGTTCGCCCTGGTCTTCGAGGCCTTCCTGAAACGAGGCGACCACCTGGTGGCCCCGGCAGCCATCTACCTGGGCACCGAACAGCTTATCCGCCGCTGGGAGGCTGAGCGCGGCCTCACGGTCACCTGGATCCAGAACACCCTGGACCCCGGGGAATGGGCGGCAGCCCTGCGGCCAGAAACCCGGATGCTCTGGGTGGAGACGCCTTCCAACCCCACCCTGGCCATCACGGATCTGGCCGCCGTGGCGGCCCTGGGGCGGCAGCACGGCATCCGCACCGTGGCCGACAACACCTTTGCCAGTCCCATCCATACCCGTCCGATTGAGTACGGCATCACCCTCAGCGTGGCCTCGGCCACCAAGTACCTGGCTGGCCACTCCGATGTGGTGGCCGGGGTCATCGCGGGGGCGGACGCGGATGTGGTTGCCTGCTGGCAGCTCACCAAGATCATGGGCCCAACCTTGGATCCCATGGCGGCCTGGCTGTTGCACCGGGGCCTCAAGACCCTGGCCCTGCGAGTGCGCCGAGCCTCGGACAACGCCCAGGCCCTGGCCCAGTGGCTGCTCTGGCAGCCGCATGTGGCGCGGGTGGACTACCCGGGATTGGCCACTCATCCCGGCCACGACATCGCCGCTCGCCAGATGGGAAAGGGCTTTGGCGCCATGATCGGCTTCGAGTTGCGGGCCGGCCTGATGGCGGGCCAGCGGTTCTGCGAGGCCCTGGAGGTGGTCACGCGCGGGGTGAGCCTGGGGGGCGTGGAAAGCCTCATCCAGCATCCAGCCAGCATGAGCCACCTGAAGACGCCGCCCGAGGTGAAGGCCCGCCTGGGGATCACGGACGGGCTCCTGCGCTTTTCCGTGGGGATCGAGGATCAGCCCGACCTCATCGCCGACCTGGAGAAGGGGTTCCAGGCCGCCGCGGGGTCACGGTGAAACTCCAGATCAACGGCGAGTCCCGGGACACGGTCCCCCTTGCCACCCTGGCGGAACTGGCGGCCTGGTTGGAGCTGCCGTCCTTCGGCAGCGCCATTGAGCTGAACGGCGAGGTCATCCGCCGGGCCAACCACCCCCACACCCCCCTGAAGGAGGGGGACCGCCTGGAAATCATCAAGCTGGTGGGCGGCGGTTGAGTCAGTTGACGCTGATGATGTAGGTGTTCATCCCTGTCGAGGTCGTGATGCCGGCCCGCACCCGAGCCACATAGTTGCCAGCGGGGAGCGAGGACAGGCTCAGGGTTCGGGCCTGGCCCGTGAGGTTGCTACCCGTATTTCCGGCGACCAGCCCACCGGGGCCGATGAGCTCCAGATAAAAGTCCTGGCCACTGGTGGGTGTCATGGTGAGGCTGCGGGCCCCACCGGCATGGGTGAAGCGCCAGGCCTGGCTCTGGTTGCGATCGTAGTAGAAGGACGACGCGTAGGTCTGGAGGCTTCCGGGTTCGGAAAAGCCCACCGGACGAGTCTGCCAGAGGGCCGTGCCACTGAAATAGCTGCTACTGGGGGCCGGCACAGCTTCCAGGGCCAGTTCGTTCAGGGCGGTTGCCCAGGTGCCGCTGGAAACCCGGGACTGGACGCCCAGCAGGTAGCTGGGGAAGCAGCCCAGGGTGCCCTGTTCGTATTCGCCCGTGCCATCGGCGAGGGCCGTGGAGGAGCGAACCGCGGCCCACAGGGTGCCGAGTCCCACGGGAGTTCCCCCCAGGGCCTGCTTCCAGATGCCCCAGAGGCTCACGGCGATGGAACCCCGGCTGAACTCCCCCTTGCTGGTCGAGGGCACGAAGGCGTGGTCCATGAGGTCGAAGGCCTCCACCTGGGCCACACCGGCGCCATCCACGAAGCTATCGAGCAACTGGCTGTCATTGCGAATCGCGGCGGATAAAAAATCGGAGAACCCGGCCACGAAGGCAGCGGTGGATTCGCTCTGGACGGTGCGGTCCACCCAGGCATTGTCGTTGTCCCGGCGCAGCAGGGAGAGGGCGCTGCTCCCGTCCGGTTTGTAGCTGCCATCGGCAAAGAGCAGGCGGGCGAAGGTTTCCTGCAGGACGCCGTCATCCCATTCGTCGGTCTCGGTGTTGGCCCCACCAGCCAGGCCATAGACCGCATGGCTGAACAGGGCGCGGTTGCTGTCGGACACCAGGATGGTGTTGCCGGGGCCTGCTGTGAGGGCAGGGTAGGAGCGCGTCTGGTCCAGGGGATTGGGGCTGGTGCTCCAGAAGGTGTGCAGGTTGGGCAGGCGCAGGGAGCCGGAGCCATCCATGTCCCGCACGGCTGCGGCGAAGGACACGGCCTGATCCGCGATGTTGAAGGCGCCGGCGATGCGGTTGCTGGTGAGGGCCGTCACCGCGAGGGTGCCATCCCGATCGGCCAGCAGGGCGGCGCTGGTGACATTCCACACGGGGACTGCCGCGAAGGCACTGGCGTTGGCGAAGCCGGGCTGGAGGGGCGAATCCTTCACGCTGCCCCGCAGGAAGAAACTATTGGGATCGGCGCTGGGAACTTGGTATTGGGCGAACACCTGCACATACACCGATAGCCCGCGAGGCACGATGGCGGTGCCGGTTCCGTCGCTGCCCAGGTAGCCGGAGGCCAGCAGGGCGCCGGAGGAAACATCACGCACCTCGGCCCAGCAGTACCGGGCAGGCCGAACCTGGGTGGCGCCGAAGCCGGTGCGGGTCAGAGGCTTCTTTTCGTACTGGGCCTGCAGGGTGAGGCGCACCTCGGAACTCGACAAGGTATCGCCGGTGTGGCAGGCGGAAAGGAGCACCAGGGCCAAGGGGCCGGCCAGGAACTGGAGGATGCGACGGAACATGGGAGCCTCGTGGAGAAGGGAGAACTATCAACGGTCGTGCCGAAACCCGTTCAGCGCCAAACTCGCCAGCGCCCCCCGGGCCAGCCGGCCCCGGCGGTTTCGCGCCATGTTTCTGATAACACAATGGATAGTTGTTCTCCCCCTGCGGGCCGATTACTGCAGAAAAGCTGAGCCTCGTCAGCCAGGCCTTGATCCAGGAAGGCCCGCACGAGGCGGCCGCCTCCCTCCACCAGCACCCGGCTCATGCCCCGGGCCGCGCATTCGTGCAACAGGTGGCGCAAACTGCATCCCCCCTCCCCGGGGGGCAGGTGCAGATCCTCCACGCCCCGCAGGGGGGTGGGCTCCCCCGTCACGACGCGCACCACGGGCTGCCCCGCCACCGACTGCCACACCCTGGCGGTAGGGGGCAGGCGGCCTTCGGAATCCAGCACCATGCGGTAGAACTGGCGGTGCGGGGCCGAGGGGGCCGGCCAGCGGTCGGTGAGCTGGGGATCATCCACCTCGATGGTGTGCCGGCCCACGACGATGGCTTCCGAGGCACGGCGCAGCGCATGGGCAAGGTTCTGGATCTCTGGTGGGGTGACCTGGGTGGTGAAACCCTCGGGGCCCATGGCCCCATCCGCCCCCAGGGCCAACTTGAGCGTGACCCAGGGCAGCCCCGTGCGGATGAGCTTGAAGAAGGGGGCGTGAAAGCGGGCACAGGCTCCTCCGAGAACACCCTCCTGCACGGCCAACCCCTGGGCCCGCAGGATGGCGAGGCCTCCGCCGTCCACCCGGGGATTGGGGTCCCGCACGCCCACCACCACCCGCCGGATGCCCGCCTGGATGATGGCCAGGGTGCAGGGCCCCGTGCGGCCCTGGTGGCAGCAGGGCTCAAGGGTGACGAAGGCGGTGGCACCTGCGGGATCCTCCCCCCGGGCCTCCGCATCCCGCAGGGCCATGATCTCACCATGGGGGTCCCCCGCTCGGGTGTGAACCCCATAGCCGATGACGCGGCCAGCCTGCACCAGCACACAGCCCACCGGGGGATTGGGGCTGGCGAGCCCGACCCCCTTCAGGGCTTCCTGGAGGGCCAGGGCCATGAAGTGCTCATCAGCCTCCAGGTTGGCGGGATCCGGCCAGGGGCCGCCGGTGGCCAGGGCCCAGGCGAGCGCTGGGGCGAGCGCCGCATCAGACATCGAGCAACCCGTCCACAAAGGCCTCGGCGTCGAAGGGAACCAGGTCCTCCATGCCCTCGCCCACCCCCACAAAGGCGATGGGGAGCTTGAGGTGATCCAGGATGGGTACCACGACGCCACCCTTGGCGCTGCCGTCCAGCTTGGTGAGCACCAGGTCGGTGACCCCCGCCACCTTGGCGAAAGCCTCCGCCTGCGGCAGCCCGTTCTGGCCCGTGGTGGCGTCCAGCACCAGCAGCACACGATGGGGCGCCTCGGGAATGACCTTCTGCAGGCTGCGCCGGATCTTGTCC
>JBBIHT010000132.1:0-6144 GCA_037446845.1 Geothrix sp.
ATTCCTTTGGCGTCCCGAAGCCGGGACCCGGCGCGGGTCGGAATTACGCCCCAACCCGCCGATTCCTTTGGCGTCCCGAAGCCGGGACCCGGCGCGGGTCAGAATCACGCCAGAATAGGCGATCGCTCGGGGCTCGCGAAACCGGCCCTCGATGCGGGATCCTTCCTGGACTGGATGCTTCCCCATGCCCACCCTTCCGACCCTCGCCTTCCTCCTGCTTGCCGCCCTGGTGGCAGGCTTCCTGGACGCGGCAGTGGGCGGTGGGGGCCTCATCACGGTGCCGGCGCTCATGCTGGGCCTGCCTGCGGGTACGCCGCTGCCCACCCTGCTGGGCACCAACAAGGTGGTGGCGGTGACGGGCACGACGCTGGCGGCGGGGGAGTTCCTGCGCTCCGGGGTGCTGACCTGGCGGGAGATGGTTCGGCCGGTGCTGGCCGCGGGCCTGGGAGCCGCCGGAGGGGTGGCCCTCACCTACCGCATCCACCCGGACTTCCTGAAGCCCCTGCTGCTGGCCCTGCTGGTGGTCATGCTGGCCTTCACCCTGTTGCGGCCCAACCTGGGCCACCGGCATGCGCCTCGGTTTGGCGTGTCGCACCAGGGATGGCTGGCTGCCGGCATCGCCCTGGTGCTGGGTTTCTACGATGGCTTCTTCGGCCCGGGGACGGGCTCGGTGCTGATCTTCCTGTTTGTGGTGGTGCTGGGCTTCGATTTCCTGCGCTCCTCCGCCCTGGCCAAGGCCGTGAACTGGGCCTCGAACCTCACCTCCATGACGCTCTTCCTGTGGCAGGGCAGTTGGCTGCCCCCGGTGGCCCTGAGCATGGCCGCGGCCAATGGCGTGGGCGGGTACCTGGGTGCCCGGGTGGCCCTGGACAAGGGCAGCCAGTGGGTCCGGGGCCTTTTCCTCGCCGTGGTGGGGGCCCTGATTCTGCGCTTGGGCTGGCAGGTGCTCCGCGGCTAGGCTGGACTCAATGTCCTCCCGCCCCCGCCCCCGTCCCTTCGCCTGGGATGTCCTGGTTCGTGCCGGCCGTTTCTTCTACCTCCTCTGGGGGGGGATGCTGCTATCCACCCTGGCCTTCTACGGCCGGCTCAAGGCGCCGGCCATGCTGTGGCGGTGGCCTGACCTCTGCCGCCTGGCGGTGGGTCCCTGGGGCCGGGCCATGGCGCTGGCCCTGGGCCTGGTGATGTGCCTGGCGGCGCTTCTGGAGGTCTGGGAACTGGTGGACCGGCTGCTGGTGCGGTTCATGGATGAGGCGGATCACTAACGCTTGGTGATTTGGCCCCTTTTGGCGATGCTGGAGCCTTGGGTTTGAACCCTTTCCGGGTTCGAGCCATCCAAGGGACAGGTCTCGGAGGCGGTCGTATGGCGCAGGTGTTTCGTGCAGTGATGGGAGCAGGTCTGCTGGCGGGCGCGGGGTGTTTGTCCCTGGGCGCCCAGAGCATGGCCCTGCCGGCGGCGGATCCCGTGGGCATCGCCCGCAGTGGCGCCCAGGTGGCCTACGGTTTCAGCCTGGAGGCTGCTTCCACCAACCCGGCCCTGCTGGCTTCCCTGAAGGACCAGCACGGCATCCATGTGGCCCTGGGCCGCGATCTGATGGGCCTGCAGCAGTCCCTGGAGGCCAACCAGAAAACCTATGAATCCCTGGAACGGAACCGCAACCTCGCGGCCTTCGGCCTGGCCACCCGGGTGAGTTCCGCCTGGACCCTGGGCCTGAAGCTGGACCAGCCCTTCCTGCGCCACGCGGAGCTGGCCACCGGGGCCCCCACCCGCTTTCTGGGAACGGGCATTGATCTCTCCACCCACCGCCTGGAAGGACAGGCGGCCTGGGCCTTCTCTCCTGCCTTGTCCCTGGGGATCGGCCTGGGTGTGGCCCGGCTCTCCTACGGCTCCACGAGCCTGCTGCGGCTGGGTGTGCCCCAGGATCCCACCCTCGCGGCCTCGGCCAGCAACCCCGTGGAAGGGCTGGTGGAACAGGGCGTGGGCCTGGACGGCCACAGGGTGGTTCCCAGCTACTCCCTGGGCCTGCGCTGGGCCCTGAGTCCCCGTTGGACTCTGGGTTTCAGCCACCAGTCCGGCCTCAAGGGCGACCTGTCCCTGAAGGGCAGCTTCCAGGGCGCCATGGGCAGCATCTATGGCAACGACGGCCTCAGTTCCGCGCCCATCGGCACGGCGGCCCGCGCCGCGGTGCTCCTGGCGGCGACCAGCCCCATGGTGGGGACCCCCACCCTGGAACTGCCCTCGCAGACCACCCTGGGCATGCGGCACCGCCTCAACCCCATGTTCACCTGGGAGGCGGATCTTCGCTGGACCTCCGCCGGCCTGCGCGTGCCCGCCCCGCCCGCCGCGGCCACGCCCTCGGGCGCTGTCGGCGTACCCGCGAGTCTGCCAGAGGGGAAGGGCCACTTCGGGCTGCTGGTTTCCGCCGAGGTGGAACTGAGCAAGTTCTGGCTCCTGCGGGGCGGTCTGGCCCTGGAGCAGAAAAGCATCCGGGAATCCAGCATCGAGCCACTGCTGGGCGGAGCCCGCACCTCGGCCTTCTCCTTCGGTGCCGGCTACCGCACCTGGGGAGGCGAACTGAGCTTTGGCTACCAGTATCGCCAGAGTGAGGACCAGGACACGCGCAAGGGTGATGGTGTCTGGAGCGCCACGGGTTTCCGCGCCACGGGCACGCGGGTGCGCCTGGAGGGCATGGGCCACCTCTTTGCCCTGGGCTTCAGGAAGTCCTTCTAGCCATGCGGTTCCTGGGCCCCCACGCCTGCGAGGAGGCCCTTTCCAGGGGTGAATTGCACAGTCTCTGGATCGCCCCCGCCGCCTGGGGCCGCCTGGCTCCGCTGGTGCGCGAGGCCCGGGCGGCCAGCGTGGTGGTACACCGGGAACCCATGGAAAGCCTGGATCGCCGGAGCCAGGGCCAGCGGCACCAGGGCGTAGTGGGTGAGGGCGGCCCCTTCGCCTACACAGCCTTCGATGCGCTGCTCCTCCGCGTAAGAACCCGGGGAGAGGCCGCGCTGGTGCTGGCTCTTGACGGCATCACCGATCCCCACAACCTCGGCGCCATCCTTCGTTCCGCCGCTGCCGCCGCCGTGGACGGCGTGGTGCTGCCCGAGCGCCGCTCGGCCATGGTGAACGAGACGGTCATCCGGGCCAGCGCGGGCACCGCCGGGCGAGTGCCCGTGTGCCGGGTGGTCAACCTGGCGCGGGCCCTGGCGGATCTGAAGGAGGCCGGGGCCTGGGTCTATGGCCTTGCGGCGGGGGCGGGCAGTCGCTCCTACCTGGACGAATCCTACGATCGCGCCACCGTGCTGGTCCTGGGGGCAGAGGGCGAGGGGCTCCACCAGAAGATCCGCGAGCATGCGGATGCCCTGCTGCACATCCCCATGCCCGGTGGCATCGAGAGCCTCAATGTGTCGGCGGCAGCGGCGGTGACCCTCTTCCGGGTGCTGGCGAGCCGTGGTCGGGAAGTTTCCCCTTGAGGCCTTGCAAGCGCCGTGATACCTTTCGAGTTCCCTGTCAGGAAAGCCCTGCCTCGCAGCGCCCCTGATCTGGAGTTCCGCGAGGGCTCCAGGGGCCGCCTCCAGGGGCGCCCCGGGGTGGTTTGACAAGCCCCGGGAGGGGCGCCGGAATAGCATGCCGAGATGGCCGAGTGGTTAATGGCAGCAGACTGTAAATCTGCCACGCAACGCGTTACGGAGGTTCGAATCCTTCTCTCGGCACCAGTTCCCGGGTTCCCCGGTGACTGGATCCCGTTCCTGGGTTTCCCCTGCGGGAATAGCTCAGTTGGTAGAGCGTCAGCCTTCCAAGCTGAATGTCGCGGGTTCGAACCCCGTTTCCCGCTCCATCCCCCAGTCGTTCCGCCCATGGACGCTGGTCAGTAACCCGCCCCGGACCGAAGGCCCCAAGCCGAAAGCCCACTGGCGGACAAGGTACAAAGCCCACATAGCTCAGTGGTAGAGCACTTCCTTGGTAAGGAAGAGGTCACCGGTTCAAGCCCGGTTGTGGGCTCCACCCTTCGCACCCTCACCCTCAATTTTCACTCTCTCCAACCTTCTTAGGAGGTATCCGTGGCCAAAGAGAAATTTGATCGTTCCAAGCCCCATGTCAACATCGGCACCATTGGCCATGTGGACCACGGCAAAACCACGCTGACCGCGGCGATCACCTATATCCTCGCCAAGAAGTTCGGTGGCGAGACCAAGTCCTACGATCAGATTGACTCCGCGCCCGAAGAAAAGGCCCGCGGGATCACGATCAACACCGCCCATGTGGAGTACCAGACCGAGCGTCGCCACTACGCCCATGTGGACTGCCCCGTCACGCCGACTATGTGAAGAACATGATCACCGGCGCGGCCCAGATGGATGGCGCCATCCTGGTGGTGGCCGCCACGGACGGCCCCATGCCCCAGACCCGCGAGCACATCCTGCTGGCCCGTCAGGTCGGTGTGCCCTACATCGTGGTCTACATGAACAAGGTGGACATCGCCGATCCCGAGCTCACCGAGCTGGTGGAGATGGAAGTCCGCGACCTCCTGTCCTCCTACCAGTACCCCGGCGACGAGATCCCCATCATCAAGGGTTCCGCCCGCCTGGCCCTGGATCACGCCGACGACCCCTCTCACGCCGACTGCGCCAGCATCCTCGAGCTCATGGCCGCCGTGGATTCTTACATTCCCGATCCCGTCCGCGCCATTGACAAGCCCTTCATCATGCCCGTCGAGGATGTGTTCACCATCACCGGGCGCGGCACCGTGGTGACCGGCCGTATCGAGGCCGGCATCGTCAAGGTGGGCGACGAGATCGAGATCATCGGCCTCAAGGAGACCGTGAAGAAGGTCGTCACCGGCGTCGAGATGTTCCGCAAGTCCCTGGACCAGGGCCAGGCCGGTGACAACGCCGGCATCCTGCTCCGCGGCGTGGAGCGCAAGGATGTGGAGCGCGGCCAGGTGCTGGCCAAGCCCGGCAGCATCACCCCCCACACCAAGTTCAACGCCCAGGTGTATGTGCTCACCAAGGATGAGGGTGGCCGCCACACGCCGTTCTTCAACAAGTACCGTCCCCAGTTCTACTTCCGCACCACCGATGTGACCGGCTCCATCGAACTCGAGGCCGGCCGCGAAATGGTGATGCCCGGGGACAATGTGACCCTGACGGTCGAGCTGATCCAGCCCATCGCCATGGTCAAGGGCCTGAAATTCGCCATCCGCGAAGGCGGCCGAACCGTGGGCGCTGGCAATGTGGGCGAGATCCTGGCCTAGCTGCCGGTCCGCCCTCCACTAGGAGGTCACCATGCGCGAGATCATTCACCTGCAGTGCCAGGAATGCAAACGCAAGAACTACAGCACCACCAAGAACAAGAAGACCACCACCGGCAAGCTTGAATTGAACAAGTTCTGTCGCTTCTGTGGCGGCTACAAGGTGCACCGCGAGGCCAAGTAGGCTCCGGTCCGAGGTTTCCGTCCGGGTCCTGCGGGCTCCGGACGGCTCCCGCAGGGGAGTAGCTCAGCTGGTAGAGCAGCGGACTCCAAATCCGCAGGTCGCGGGTTCGAGACCTGCCTCCCCTGCCAAATCCCGGCCCCGGCGAATGCGCTCGGGGCCCGGTTTTTCTGAACGCCACCCTTCCTAGAGGTCCATCGTGATTGGTGCCATCAAGCAGCAGGTCCGGGATCTGGCCACCGAGCTCAATCGCGTGGATTGGCCGAGCAAGGACAAGGTGATGAGTTCCGCCTGGACCGTGGTGGCCATCTCGATGTTTGTGGGGGTCTACCTCTGGGCCGCGGACTGGGCCTTCTCCAAGGCCTTCGCCTACTTCTTCATGAAGACCCGTTGAGCGCTGACTCGAAGACAAGCGTCACCGATCCGGAGGCAGGCATGACCGATCTGATGAGCACCCCCCAGGACACTCCCGTCGCGGAGCCCCAGGGCCACGACCTGAAATGGTTCATCATCCACACCTACTCGGGCTACGAGGCCAAGGTGATGGAACACCTCCGCCAGCGCATCAAGATGGAAGAGCGTGAGGCCAGCTTCGGCGACATCCAGATCCCCGAGGAGACCTACGAGGAAATGAAGGTGGATGCCAAGTCGGGCAAGAAGGAGCGCGTCATCAAGAAGCGCAAATCCTTTCCCGGGTACCTCCTGGTGCAGATCGAG
>JBBIHT010000133.1:0-6143 GCA_037446845.1 Geothrix sp.
AAGGGATTGATGAAATGGAGCCCCGAAGGCAGCGCCTCGTTGTAGACCCTTCCGAAAAGCACCTGGACGCCGGCCTGGCCCGGGGGCACGACCACAGCCATGGAACCCAACAGAAGCACGATGCCCAGCGCCAGCCCCACCCACTGCACGATGAGGAGCCGGGCCGACAGAGGAAAGCCCAGCTTGGTCTTGAAGCGCCAGGCCAGGGCAGCAGCGATGAACGAAAGGATGGCAAGCAGGATCATGAGAGCTCCCCTTCAGCTAATGATGATGATCGTCGGATTCAGGCGGAAGCGGGGGCATGACTTCGGGACGGGCCCTGGGATCCAGGTACCGCAGGGGCACCCTCAGGGGGGCCTCCTGGCTTGAGCAACGGAGGAGCAGGAGAGCCCCGGGCTGGGTGCCCTTGCAGCGAATCCGCAGCACATGACGAGGGGCGGGTTCCGTTGGCCGGTCCAACACTTCGAAGCCCTGCCCTTCCACCTGGATGGACTCGAGACGAAAGGGCTGGCCGTCCCTGGCAGTCAGTTCCAGCGCCTGGAGCGTGACCCTGGGCTCGCCAAACACCAGCCGGGGCGGGTTGGGTAGCACCGCTCCCATGAGCCTCCAGTCCACATAGAGATCGAAGAAGGGCTGGGCCGGCCCATTGGTGGCCACCCGGATCTGCTCCAGGCCCGCCTGGACTCCTGGTTTCACCTCGGCGGGCCGCAGTCTCAGGCGGAGTACCGCCGTCGCACCCTGCTCCGCCAGCTCGGCCTGCAGGTACGGAGTCAAGGGGCTGGCAAGCACCACTTTGAGGGGGTCACCCCCTTCCCGCTGGAACCGGAACGCCACCTCCGGGGATTCGTGCGGCGCCACCTCGCCGAAGCTCTGGCGTTGAGTATCTACGGTGATTTCCGGGCGCACCGTCATGTCGTACCGCAGGATATAAACGGGCTGAGCGGGATCATCGGTGCCCAGGCGCACCGCCCCCTTCACGAAACCCACCATGCCTCTGGGATCCACCGTCACACGGAGGAGCCGTACCTCGCCTGGTTGCAGGGCGGACTGGAACTGGGCCTCGTCCAGGGCCAGACCCAGGGACAGGTCCAGCAACCGGAAATGAAAGGGGCGGTCGTGGGTGCTTCGGAGACCGAATACGGCCTCGCGAACCTCCCGGGGGCCCACGCTGCCCAGATGTACCGGGAAGGGCGTCGTGAGCTCGATGCGCGCGGGGGGAACCGGATCGGACCCCTTCGGGACCGGCGGCACCGGGGCCTGAAGGAGCAGGGCGAGGGCAGCATGAATCAGCATGGGGAATCCCGGAAGGTCCATCCAGTGTGGCTTCCAGCCAGGCAGGGCGGGGATGTTAAATGTTGTTAAGATCGCTGAATTCACCTCCGGGTTACCGCACGAGCGGTTGAAATGAGGGAAACCTGCTTTCCCTTCCCGAGGTGACCATGCTTCCGCTTCGCATCCTTTCAGTCCTGACCCTGGCCCTGAGTCTGGGCCTGGGCCTGGGGGCCCAGACACCCAAAAAGGTTCTCTTCGACCACACCCGCCACGAGGAGGCCGGCACCTCCGCCGAGTGGGTCATTTGCAGCGCCAGCGAACCTGACCCAAGTCCAGCCAATCCTGCCACCGAGGCCGAATGGAATGGCGGCATCAGCAGCTGGGCCTTCGATCTGCACAGGGCTGGCTACACGGTCCAGAGTCTCCCGCCCTCGGGCCGAGTCACCTACGGCGATGCCACCAATGCCCAGGACCTGAGCCACTATGCGGTGTATGTGATCCCCGAGCCCTACCTCCGGTTCTCGCCTACGGAAAAACAGGCCATCCTCGCCTTCATCCAGAATGGCGGCGGCCTTTTCATGGTGGGGAACCACCCCGGTGCCATCCGCTACAGCGGCAGTGAAGGTACAGATGCCTACACCGTTTTCAACGATCTGGTAACCGTGAATGGCGGCAATCCCTTCGGCTTCACCTTCGTTCCAGGGCATGGCCCGGGTGATGCCCTGGCCAATACCACCAGCACCGCCTTCACCACCAGTGCCAGCCCAGCCGCCCAGGCCATTGTCCACGGCAGCCACGGTTCTCTGGGCCTCATGGATTTCCACTCCTTCTCCTACCTGAACCTGGATCAGACCCAGAACCCCAGTGTCCAGGAGATCCTGCACACCCAGATCGCCGGGGATACCGGCTCCTTCATCGTCACCTGCACCCTGGGCAGTGGCCGGGTCATGGCCATCAGCGACAGTTCTCCCAGCGACGATGGCACCACCACCACCGCCCGAAAATCCCTCCACAACAGCTACACCATCAACAGCAACAGGGCCTTCTTCCTGAACGCCACCGACTACCTGGCCAGCGCCGGCAGCGCCCCGGCGCCCGTGGCCACCATCCTAGCGCCCTCAACCAATGTGACGATCCCGGCCGGCTCGACCCTCAGCTTCCAGGGCAGTGCCACCATCGCCGATGGCAGTGCGCTCACCTATGCCTGGGCCTTCGGTGACGGCACCAGCGCGGCGGTGGCCGGTCCCGTCAACCATGCCTACAACAGCCCGGGCAGCTTCGTGGCCACCTTCACTGCCACCAGCAACCAGGGGCAGTCGGCTTCCGCCACCCGTTCCCTCACCGTGACCCCTGCTGCGTTCACCCTCACGGCCAGCGCGGGCACGGGAGGTACCATCAGCCCCTCGGGTCCGATCACCGTGGCGAACGGCGGGACCCAGTCCTTCGCCATCACCCCCAACGCCGGGTATACCATCGCCGGCGTCAGCGTGGACGGCGTGAACCAGGGGGCCATCTCGACCTACGCCTTCACGCAGGTGGGCGCCGACCACAGCATCCGGGCGACTTTCAATCCGATCCCCGCGGCTACGCTCTCCGAGGGCTTCAACAGCGGCACCAAGACGGCCTACGCCACCGCTTCGGTCACGCTGCCCACCGGCTCCTGGACCCTCAACGATGCCCTCCTGGGCAGTACCTCCAGTGACCGGAAGGCAGGGGCCCAGAGCGTCCGCGTGCGGAACACGGGCAGGCTCACCATGGGCTTCAATGTCCCCAGTGGCGCGAAGTCCTTTGCCGTCAAGCATGGCAAGTACGGCTCCGATGCCAGCTCGACCTGGACGCTTTGGAAATCCACCAACAGCGGGGTCACCTGGAGCCAGGTCGGAGGTACCGTGACCACCGCCTCCACCACCCTGACCACCACCACCTTCACCGTGAATGTGGCCGGGCCCATCCGCTTCGAGATCCGCAAGACCGGCGGCGGCGCGAACAGGGTGAATTTTGATGATGTCCTGATCGCCGGCTACTGAGCCTCGATCCCGCACCGCCAGGCCCCGGCCCCCGGCCGGGGCCTGGCTCTTGGCACGCCGAGGAAGCCTCCTGGTTCACTCCCAGTGACGAATCCAGACGGGGTCATAGGGCCCTTCGTGGCTCCGGGCATCCCCCTGCACCTCGATCCGGGTCACGCCCAGTCCCCTGAGCACCGCCGCAAGGGCCTCTGCTCGTTGCTGCTGAAGGAGGACCCTGGTGCCCTTGGCTCCGGGAACCTGGAGGATCCAGCGCCCCGCCCGACCCCAGTCCTCAGCCCAGGCTTCCAGCTTCTTGTGGCCCGCGGGGCTCAGCTCGGCATGGAAGGGCAGGAAGAACAGCAGGCCTTCCATGGGTGGCGCCTGGGCGGCTGGCAGGGGCTTGTTGACGCTGGCGGGGGCCAGGGCCTCCAGGAAGGCCACCTGGGGCAGGGGCGTCAGTTCCTGTCGCAGGACCAGATCCCCCTTCATGGGCCAGTCTCCTCCCCCAGGCACGAAGGCGGATTCAGCCTGCTCAGCGCGCACAGCGGTGATGACCACATGCCCCAGGGGAGGAGCCGGACTGCCCCTGCGACAGACGACGAGTCGTTCCCCAACCTTCAGGGCCCGCTCTCGGCCACCGTCGAGGCGGTAGATGCGGGTTTCCGGTTCGTAGGGTGGGGGCCCCTTCCGGTCCACCGAAATAATGGTGAAAGGCGCCTGGGCTGGCAGAGGCAGGCAAAGGACGAAAACCAGGAACCGCTTCATTCCCTCGCTATCGGCGGGCAGGCCCCTCGACTTTTGAGGCGATCAGAAGGGCTTGGCACCCAGTTCTCCCAGAAGGTCGCCCAGGAGGTAGAGGGAACCGGTCACCAGGCGTGGCTCAACCGAGGCGGCCCTGAGGTGCAGTGCCGCCTGGTGGATGGTGAGCACCGGGGCTTCGGTGCCCCAGGCTTCGAACAGGGCCTGGGCACTGGCGTAGCGGGGCGCGTCGCCCTGCAGGAAGGTGAGCGAGCGCGGATCCATGCGCTGAAGTTCCCGTGCCACGCCCAGGAGATCCTTGTCGCCCATGGCGCCGAAATACAGATGGGGGCGCACTCCACAGGCCAGCGCATGATCGGCCAGGGCCCGGGCCCCCTCGGGGTTGTGAGCCCCATCCATCCAGACCCCCGCCAGCCCCGGAGCCTGCGAGACCCGACCGGGCCACCGGGTCTGGGCGACCCCTTCCCACAAGCGGTCCCCGGTGATGGGAAAGCCCAGCTGCTGGAGCTGGTGGATAGCCTCAAAGGCCGTGGCAAGGTTGTCCAACTGGTGCCGCCCCGCCAACCCCACCCGCTGGCCCTGCACCAGGGAGTGGTCCCAGTGGATTTCCGCCGGGCCGAGCCCCGGCGATGGACACAGGACAGGGTGCCCGGTCAGGAGCGGCTGGATCCAGGTGGGCGCCAGTGTGGGGCCCAGCACCAGGGGTCTGCCTTCCCGGGCAGTGCAGAGCTTCTCCCGGGCGATGGCTTCCCGGGTATCCCCGAGGTACTGCTGGTGATCCAGCCCCACGGTGGTGAGCACGGTGAGAATCGGGTCGGTGGCATTGGTGGCGTCCCAGCGGCCGCCCATGCCAACCTCCAGCAGGGCCACTTCCACGCCGGTCATGCGAAACGCGGAGAGGGCGGCGGCGATCATCAATTCGAAATAGGTGGCTTCGATGCCGGCTTTATCCTCCGCCTCGAAGGCCTCTCCCAGGAGCAGTTCCAGGGCGCCGGCGCCGATGGGTGAACCGTCCACCCAGATCCGCTCTGTCACATCCACCAGGTGGGGCGAGGTGGTCCATCCCACCACGAAGCCCGCAGCCCGGAGCATGTGCGCCAGGAACGCGCCCGTGCTGCCCTTGCCATTGGTGCCTGCCACCAGCACGACGGGGTACCCGGCGTCCGGGCGCCCCAGCCCATCCAGCAGCGCTCGCATGTTCTCAAGACCGCACTTGATACCCAGGTGGCCGCGCTCCTGGAGTCGCGGGAGGTGGATGAAGGCGGGTTCCGTGGGCATCATCCCTGTTCGGCGGGCATCATCCAGGCCAGGCAGGATGCCACGAAATCCTTGAGGTGATCCCGGTAGACCACCTTGTCAACCATGCCATGGGCCTGGAGGAATTCGGAGCGCTGGAAGCCCTCTGGAAGGCTCTGCTTGATGGTCTGCTCGATGACTCGGGGCCCGGCGAAGCCGATGAGGGCCTTGGGCTCGGCGATGTTGAGATCCCCCAGCATGGCGAAACTGGCACTGACGCCGCCCGTGGTGGGATCGGTGAGAATGCTCAGGTAGGGCAGTCCTGCCTTGTCGAGCTTGGCCAGGGCGGCGCTCACCTTGGCCATCTGCATCAGAGACAGGGTGCCCTCCTGCATACGCGCGCCCCCGCTGCAGCTCACGATCAGGAAGGCCCTGCGTCCCGCCAGGGCCCGCTCGGCCCCGAGGCGCAATTTCTCGCCCACGACGCTGCCCATGCTGGCCGCCAGGAAGTCGAAATTCATGACGGCCGCAACGACAGGGTGCCCGGAAATGGTGCCTTCCACGATGACGACGGCGTCCTCGGACTGCCCGGCCTTTTCCAGCCTGGCCAGCTGGTCCTTGTAGCTCTTGGTGGATACGAAGTCCAGGGGATCGCCGCTTTGCAGGTCCCGGAACAGGCGGGTGCCTTCATCATCAAGCAGGTTCGCGATCCGCTCCTCTACTCCGATGCGGAAGTGGTACCCGCATTTAGGGCAAACATTGTGGGTGTTCGCCAACTCCATGCGATAGATAAGTTCCTTGCAGGCTTCGCACTTCACCCAGAGCCCCTCGGGCACCCGGTCCGTCTTCTCCTCCACCGCAATCTTCTGC
>JBBIHT010000134.1:0-6131 GCA_037446845.1 Geothrix sp.
GCCAGGGATACCAGCTGCAGCAGGTGCGCAGGGGCGGCCACCTGAACCCGGGCGGCCTCGAAACTCTCCCAGAGAAGGCGGGAGGTCCGGGGTGCCTGGGGACAGGGCTTCCAGAGCGCGCTGCAACCCGCACCCAGGGCCGGTGCGAGCTTGTGCACCGCCAGGTTCACGGGGAAATTGAACGGCGTGATGGCCAGGATTGGGCCCCGGGGAAATTGGCGCAGGACCGCCCGGCATCCTTCGGCACCCGGCATTAGGTCGTAGGGAATGGCCTGCTCCCCAAAGGTGGCAGTGGCCTCCCAGGTGGCCCGGAGGGTGGTTTCGGCTCGGCCCACCTCGCCCCTGGATAGGGTGATGGGTTTGCCCGTTTCCTCGGTGATGCTCCGAGCCAGGTCCTCGCGCACCAGGATGAGTTGTACGAGCCACGCGTCCAGGAGGTCCCTGCGAGCCAGTCGGGAGGCCTCCCGCCAGACCCCGAAGGCCCGCACCGATTTTTCAGCGAGATCGTTCCACATCTCGGTTCCCATGTGCCAATGCCCTTCTAAAACGGTCAAGGCTGAGCCCACCAGGGCCAGTCTACTCCAAGGTCAGGAACGATCACCCCGTGGCGGGCCACATCCTTTTGCGGATCCATGCACGGCGAGTTCGCCAGAAGGCGTTAGACTGCCCGGAGGAGTCCCACCATGACCAAGCCACTCGTTCCTGCTGATCTGCTCAAGAGTGTACAGGCCGCGGACAAGCCGGTCTCAGTCCTAGCGGGAAGCAGCAACCCCAAGACCACCAACCACCCCAGGCCTATCGTCAAGGCCTCGAACCGGCCCCAGGCCAAGTCAGCGGGCGTCGCCCACACCCGCATGAGCAACCGCGGGAAGTAGGGATAGGCCTCAACGCTGGAGCCAGACCATACCAAGGGCCACCAGGAACGAAATGGCCAAAAGGATGGCGATGCGTCCTCCGAAGGCTCGTCCACCACTGATCCAGGCGAAGGCCCCCTTCACCAGGGTATTGGCGCCGATGGCCACCACGATGGACATCACGGCCGTGAGCCTGGAGAGGTCCACGGTACCCACCTGACTGCTCACTGCCAGGGTGATGGGATCCACATCGGCCAGGCCTGAAAGCCCGGCCGTGAGGAGCAGTCCCTGGTCGCCGAATTCGGCCCTGGCTGCGGCGGAGATGATCAGGACGGCGGCCAGAACCAGCCCCCAGGCCACTGCCCGCTTGAGATGGAAGGGATTCGGCAAGGTCACCTCGCTGCCGCCCGGCTGGACCTGGAAGGCGTGGTAGATCCAGGCCGCTGAACCCAGCAGAACCGCCACCATGGCCAGCAGCGGCAGGACCATGGAGGTACCCAGGGCCCTGCCGCCCACCAGGGTCGCGAGCATCCCCACGCGCAGGCCCATGATGGCGCAGGCCAGCAACACCGCGACCTGCCCTGGCCCGCGCAGGGAAGGTTCCTGCCGGGCCTCCCGGGACATGGTGACCGTGACGATGGTGGAGCTCACCAGCCCACCCACCAGCCCCGTGAAGAGGGCACCCCTCCTGGCACCCAGCATGCGACTCAGGGCGTATCCCAGGAAGTCCACCGAGGCAATGAGTGCCACCATCCATCCCACCTTGCGAGGGGACAGCACGCCCCAGGGATCCATGGCCCGGGTCGGCAGCAGGGGCAGGAGGATGGCGAACACCAGCAGCAGCTGCATGGCGGCGGTGAGGTCCTCCCGGTGCAAGCGGGGCACCCAGGCCCTGAACCAGGGCTTAGACAGCAGAAGCAGGGTGACGATCACGGACACCGCCACGGCCAGCAACGCGTCGCGGGTCAGGAGCATCCCCAGCAGGGGCGCGGAGACAGCGGCGACTTCCGTGGTCAGGCCCCGATCCGCCGCGGTGGTCTCGACATAGAACAAGCCGATCAGCCCGGAGGCCAGGATCAGGACAGCGATGGGGATGGCGGAACCGCCGCCCCCGACCTTGACGGACACCCAGCCCAGCAGGGTGAGCAGCGCGAAGGTCCGGGCGCCCAGGCTACCGTGCCTGGTATCCGAGCCGTTGGGCCCTTCCGTAGCTTCCCCTGCCCCGCCCGGGGCGCGATCAAATCCGCTCCGCTCACGCTCGAGGCCCATCATGAGGCCCAGGGCCACCGCCATGGCGGCTTCCTTCAGGGTGGACAGATCCAGGCTCAGCATCCCACGCTCCCCTCCTCAATCAGTCAGCTGCCATACCTGGCACAAGCTGAGGCGACCCAGCACCTCAGCCACCAGTCCAGGAGCGGCGGTACCGTAGGTTCGCACCCGGAAAGCCTCCCTCCGGGGCACCTGAACCACCTGGATCGAGGCACCTCCCGGGAAATCAGGGTGCCGCGCCAGAGGGCGACCCAGGGCCTCCAGATCCATGGCCTCCAGCCAGCCCGATGGCAGATCCGCCCGGTGGGCACCGGGGATGAGGGCACCCAGTTCCCGTGGTTGGAGCAGCACAAGGTGCCAGAGCTTTGCAGCCTGGCCGCGCCAGCAGAGGAAGGGCGGAAGCCGCCCAAAGGCGATGCCACCCCGGCGGCGCTCGGGCCAGGCCCGGAGGGTGGCCACACCTTCGGCATCGGCCGCCGCCATGGCCAGGCTGGCCAGATCAGGCTGCTCGGGCGGGATCCAGGGAGCCAGGCAAGGATCATCCATGCCATCGAGCATGCCACATGGAGTACGCTCTGTTCATGGTTGATCGAGCACACCAGTGGCATGGTCATCGAAATGGGACGGGACAGGGATGAAGGCCCGCCCCCTGATCGTGACGGGACAACAGATCGGAGCCGGCTGGAGCCCCGCTCTGTCTGTGGCCAAGGCCCTGGCGGCCCTGGCGGAGGCACGCCGCTGCGGAGGAGACGCCCTGTTCTGGATGGCAGATGAGGACCATGACCGGGCGGAGGTGGCTTCCGTGGTGGGCTGGCGGGAGGGACGACTCCTGCGCCACCGGTTCGAGTTCCCTGCGCCGCCTGGCACGGCTGCGGGCTGGCTGCCCTGGACTTCGGCGCACCAGGCCCAGGCTGAGGCCCTGTGGGGGCCCCTGCCCCCCGCCGCTGCCCCATGGCTGAAGGACCATGTGCGGGCCCTGGGCCAGCCCCTCTGGGACCGGGGCCTGCAACCCTTTTCGCCCACGGACAAGGCCCTGCGCGATCCCATCCAGGAGAGCTGGAACGGTGGCGCCGCATGGACCTGCAGGCCCTCCTGGTGCGGCAGTGGGAAGCCCTTCAGGCCCAGGGAACGCCCGGGCCTCTGGATCCCAGGGTGCAAGCTGCCTGGTTCTCCTTGGACCCCCGAACCGGGCTCAGGCAAAGGCTGGATGGGAATAGACCGCTTCCTGCGGGCCAGTGGCTCAGCCCCGGTGCGGCCCTCCGGCCGCTCATGCAGTCCCTGTTGTTGCCAGCATCCGCCGCCGTGCTGGGCCCCTCTGAACGAGCCTACTGGCGGCTCTGTGAGCCCCTCTGGGATCGAGTCGGGCTGGCGGCTCCGCGCATCATCCCACGCCCCAGTGTCTTCGTGATTCCCCGAGGCCATCGTTTGGCCGCCGAACAGCTAGAGCTGCTCCAGGACGGCCGCTGGGACAGCCTCGGCCCTTGGCAGGGCCCCTGGCCCACCGGGCTCGCTCCCGCCGGGAAGCCTGATTCCAGCTGGCCGGCAACTGTACAGCTCCGCTTCAGCCAGGAGCTGGCCCGTACGCGGGAACGCCTGGCCCGCCTGGATCGCCGGATCCGGCGGGAGGCCGCCGCCCAGCAGCTGGGGGGTGATCCAGAGCGCCTTCGCCAGAGCCTCTTCCCCTTCGAACGGCCCCAGGAACGCGTGGTCCCAGGGGCCTGCTGGCTGGGCAATCCCGCCCTCCTGGATCAGCTGCTGGCCCGCATGGATGGGGTGACCTCCCTCATCCTCCTGGAGGAACCATGAAGCACAACCTGGATATCCTGGCCATCGGCGCCCATCCCGACGATGCGGAGGTGCATGTGGGCGGCCTCCTGGCCCTGGCCACGGACCGGGGGATGAAAGCCGCGATCCTCGATCTCACCGCCGGCGACCTGGGTACCCGGGGCACCGCCGAGACGCGCCGCCGTGAAGCGCAAATAGCCGCCGGCATCCTGGGCGTGGCCCGGACCATCCTGGACTTCCCCGATGGCCGGTTCACCGAGGAAGCCACCCTGCGCACCCGCCTCATGACCGAATTGCGCCGGTTGCGCCCCAGGGTCCTGATCCTGCCTTCTCCAGGGGATCGTCACCCGGACCATCGCCGGGCTCACCGCCTGGCCCAGGAAGCGGCCTACTATGCCGGCCTGCGCAACTACCCCTGCCCTGGCGAGCCCCATCGCCCAGAGGCCACCGCCTGGGTGGGAGGGGAGAACCCCGGTCAGCCGGATCTGCTGGTGGATGTGAGCGCCGTCTGGGCGCGCCGCATGGCCGCCCTGGATGCCTTCGGAAGCCAGTTCTCTCCGGATGATACCCAGCCCGTCACGCGCATCGCCCACCCCGCCTTCAGGCGCGGGGTCGAGGGCCGCGCAATGCACTGGGGATCCCTGCGGCTTTGCCCATGGGCCGAGGCCCTCTGGTGCGACAAGCCCATTCCGGTGGCCCTCGTGGCCCTGCTGGCAACCCTGGATGCCACCTCATGAATCGCTTCGAAAGCGACCTGCTGGGGCAGATCCACCGCAGGGGGGATGGCGTTTCTGGTCGCGTGCTGGTGGCCTGTTCCGGGGGCGGGGATTCCGTCGCCCTCCTGGTCCTGCTCTGGACCCTGAGGAAGAGCCTGGGACTGGAGCTTTCGGTGGCCCATGGCGACCACGGCCTGCGCTCCGAGGCGGGGGAGGATGCCGACTTCGTGCGAGCCCTCTGCCGTCACCTGGACCTGGATCTGGTGGAGGCCAGCCTGGGCGTGGCGCATCATGCCGAAGCCATGGGCCTGGGTATCGAGATGGCCGCCCGGGAACTCCGGTGGGACTGGCTCGGGCAGGAAGCGGGGCAGGCTGGCGCCGGGGCGGTGGCCACGGGCCACACGCTCGATGATCACACTGAAACCGTTTTCCTGCGCCTGGCGCGAGGCGGTGGCCTAGGCTGCCTGCAGCCCCTCGCGCCCCGCCAGGGCCTGCGCTGGTCGCCCCTGGCGGAAATGCGCCGGGCCGATCTGCGCACCTACCTCACCGCGAAGGGCGTGCCCTGGCGGGAGGACGCCACCAATGCCGACCCCTTCACCGCCCGCAATCGCTGGCGCCCGCTCCTGGAACAATGCCGGCTGGAGGCGCCGGAGTTGGATCGCCACCTCTTCGAGACTCACCTCCAGGCCGCCGAGGCCGATGCCCTGGCCAGGCGCCTGGTGCAATTGTGGGAAGGCACACGCTGGTCCCTCCAGCCGAAGGGCCTCCGCCTCCAGAGGGAAGCCTGGTCCGAGGTGGATCTCCGCTGGACCCTGGATACCGCCTTCCGCCGCCTGGGCTGGCCCCGGGAATCCGACCAGTTGCGTGGCCTGGCGCCCTGGCTCGCAGAACGCCTGCAGCATGGTCGCAAACCTTCGGCCTGGGGGCATTTTCAGCTAAACCCCGAACCTGGCGGCGGGTATCTGCATCTAATGCATGACCCGCCGCCTTCCCGGCCCTAGTAGACTGGAAGGCCACCTGGGCAGTTGCCCCAAGGAGCGAACCATTGAATTCCATGATGAAAAGCGTGCTGGTCTGGCTGGGGATCATCGTCCTCCTGATCCTGGCCTTCCGCCAGATCCCCCAGAACACACGCCAGGTCGAGGTGCCCTTCTCCACCTTCTATACGGAAGGCGTGGCTGGTAAATACAAGTCCGTCACCCTCTCAGGCCTGGATCTGGAAGGCACCTATAAACAACCCGAGAAGAATGCCAAGACCGGGGAGGTCATCGAGAAGTTCCGCACCGTGGCCCCCCCCATGCAGGATCTGGGGAAGGTCATCCTCAGCTGGAAGACGGAAGGCCAGATCGAGGAGTTCAAGGCCACCAAGCCCAGCGAAGACCGTCCGCGCCCGGTGCTCTCGGAGATTGTGACGCGGTTCTAGTCGATCTGTCTCAGTTGACGGACACGACAACTTCCGGTTTTGATCGATCTCATCGAGACGGCCGGGACCGGAGGAAACGCAATG
>JBBIHT010000135.1:0-6129 GCA_037446845.1 Geothrix sp.
CCTGCGACAACTGCCACTCGAGCTACGAGAAGGAAACATTCTCGGGGCTCCCCACCGCGGAGGTCTGCGCCGCCTGCCATGCGGAGGCGCAGGGCAACGGGGCGAAGGAACAGGCCCTCGTTGAAAAATTGAAGCGCAATGAACCCCTCGAATGGAAGGGGCTCTATGCTCAGCCTGCCCATGTCTTCTATTCCCACCGCCGCCATGTGGCAGTGGCGAAGATCGTCTGTTCGTCCTGCCACGGCAGGATTGCCGACACCACCTCCCCTCCTGGAAGGGTGCGCAAGCTGGTGATGAATGATTGCATTGCCTGCCACCTGAAAGTGAAGGCTTCCGTGGCCTGCACCGCGTGCCACCGATGAGGCAGGCCGCTGGGAGGTTCGCATGAAAATGGAGCGCAGACGGTTCATGGGCCTCGTGCTCGGTGCCACTTCGGGTGCGGCGGTGGGCTTGTCGGCGGGGCATCTGCTCGCCCGCACCTTCGCCACGGCGGACAGTCCCTACGATCCACCGGGTGGCGTCGAAGCGCTGCGCCTTTCGGTCTGTTCGCTGTGTCCCGGAGGGTGCGGGGTCCAGGTCCGTTGCATCGGAGGACGGCCCGTGAAGGTGGGCGGGAACCCGCGGCACCCGGTGAGCGGGGGCCGACTGTGCCCCAAAGGGCTGGCCGCCCTGCAATCCCTGTATCACCCTGATCGAATCCCTGCCCCCATGCGGCGAAAGGGTGACCGGGGTTCCCTTGCTTCCTTCGAAAGACGGACCTGGGAAGAAGCCTTCGCGGAGATTGGCGGCAGCCTTCGTTCGATCCGCGAGAAGGGGAAACCCGAGTCGGTGGTGCTCCTGCGCGGAGGGGCCCTGGGCCTTGGGGCTCGCGTCGGCAGCCGGTTCCTGTCGGCCTTCGGTTCTCCCAACGAGGTGCGCCTGGATCGGGGTGACGAGGCGGCCGCTCTGGCCACGAGTCTCACGCAGGGCGTCAAGGCTGTCCCGGTCTATGACCTTTCTGCCACCGACTATGTACTGTCCCTGGGGTCAGGGCTGCTTGAGGCCTCGGGCTCCCCGGTGGCCACTGCCCGGGCCTTCGGCGAGTTCCGCCAAGTGCGCACGGGGCGGCGTGGAAAATTCGTCCAGGTGGAGTCACGCCTTTCCATGACGGGCGCCGCCGCGGACGAATGGATCGCCGTGAATCCCGGGACCGAAGGCGTCTTCGCCCTGGGCATCGCCTCTGTCCTGGTCAATGAGGACCTTTATGACCGGGATTTCCTTGCGTCCCATGCGGTTGGATTCGATTCAGTCCACGGAACCGATGGGGAACCAGCCATGGGATTGCGTGCATTGCTTGGGCGTGAGTTCAACCTGGAGCGGGTGGCCCTGGAAACCGGGGTTTCCGTCAATGTGATTCTGCGGGTGGCCAGGGAGCTTCATGCGGCCAGGGCGAGCCTCGTGGTGGGCCCTCGGCGGGGCCCCTTGCTTCCAGGTTCCCTCTTCGACCACCTTGCCGCCCAGGCGCTGAATGCCCTCATCGGCAATATTGACAAGGAGGGTGGCGTCCTCGTGGCCGAGGAAACCCCGATTCCACCCTGGGCACCCCTGGCCGCGAAAGGCCGCGGCGCCGATGGGCGGCGGCGCCCGCGACTGGACAGCGTGGGGAAGCATCCCCTGCCGTTCGCCTGTTCCGATCCAGAAGCGCTCGCCGAGGCCATGCTATCCCGCAAGCCCTACCCGGTTGAAGTCCTCCTGTTGCAAGACGCGGATCCCCTCGTCTTTACAGCGACACCGTCCCGCTTCGGTCAGGCCCTGGAAAGGATCCCTCTGGTGGTGGCGATTTCCGCCTTCCCCAGCGAGACGGCCTTGGCCTCGGATTGGATTCTTCCCGAGGCCCATTTCCTGGAGCGGTGGGATCTTCATACGACCCCTCCTGGAATTTCCTTCCCCCTTGCAAGCGTGGCCAAGCCAGTGCTGGAACAGCCCCTCGTGGATGCCAGGTCGGCGGTGGATATCTTCCTGGAACTGGCAAGGCGGGTCGGAGGGGAGGTCGCATCCGCCTTCCCGGCAGGCGATGCTCCCGCCCTCATCCGCCATGACCTGGATGGCATCTTTGCCGCCCAGCGGGGGGCCGTGATGGGCACCACGTTCGATGAGGCCTGGGTGCGCATGATGGAGGGAGCGGGCTGGTGGGCACCCGGCTACCGCACGGCCGAGGAGTTGTGGCAAGGGGCCCTGGATAGCGGCGGCTGGTGGGACCCCTTCTATGACCACGGGGAATGGGCGCGGGTGCTCAAAACCCCCTCCGGGAGGTTCGATTTGAGGCCCGGGCTTCTGAAGGAACTGGCACAGGCACCGGGGCGCCCGGGCTCCGATGACCGGAAGGTCGTCCCCGATCTTCCACTGCTGCTCTTCGAGCCCCTCTCCATCGCCGGTGGCTTCGGTGCGGAACTTCCCTTCCTCCCAGCTCTGTTGGACCCAGGGCACGAGGAGCGGTGGGAGACCTGGGCCGAGATCCATCCCGAAACAGCCAAGATTCATGGCATCAAGGACAAGGGCTGGGTGCGCGTGCGCTCCACGGCGGGCTCTGTGGTGGTGCGTTGCCTGGTGACCTGGCGCGTCGTGCCCGGGGCTGTGGCGATCCCAGTCGGGCTGGGGAAGCGAGGCGGCGGTCGCTGGGCCCGCTACATGGGCGCTAACCCCTTCCGGCTCCTTGGTGGGGAGCGGGACTCCCGATCGGGTCTGCCGGATTTCCAAGCCACGCGCGTTCGGCTGGAAGCGGCGCAGGGGCCGGAGATGGGGCCGGGAGCCCTCGCCGCATGGCGTGGCGCTGGCCTTTCCAGCCGGGACCTTCAAAACACTCAAGTTTTCAGGAGCTGATGTGGCCCGCTGGGGAATGGTCATTGACCTCGACCGATGCACCGCTTGCCAGGCCTGCGTGGTGGCCTGCCAGGTGGAAAACAACATTCCGCCCGCCTCGGCCGATGCGGCAGCCCGGGGGCGCGCCCTCGCCTGGATCCGGCTGGTGCCCTTCGGCAAGGAAGGCAAGGAGGCGGGGGGCGAACCGCCCGCCTTGCGGCTCATTCCTGTCCCCTGCATGCACTGCGAGCACCCGCCCTGCACCAAGGTCTGCCCCGTACAGGCCACCCAGGTGGGCGATGATGGCCTGGTGGCCCAGGTCTATGCCCGCTGCATCGGGTGCCGCTACTGCACCACCGCATGCCCCTACACGGTACGCCAGTTCAACTGGGACCGGCCGGTCTTTCCTGAACCCATGGAGAGGGGGCTCTCGCCGGATGTGTCCGTGCGTCCCCGGGGAGTGGTGGAAAAATGTTCCTTCTGCCACCACCGGCTGCAACTAGCCAAGGACCAGGCGCGCCTGGAAGGGCGTCCTCTCCAGGATGGCGATTATGTACCGGCCTGTGTCGAGAGTTGTCCACCCGGGGCCATGGCCTTCGGGGATCTCGACGACCCGCGGAGCACGGTGTCCCGGCTAGCCCAGAGTCATCGGGCCTTCCGGCTGCTCGAGGAGCTGGGGACTCATCCCAAGGTGGTCTATCTTTCGAAAGGAGAATGGGGTGGTGAATCCTGATCTCGGCCAGGAGGAGCGACTGCTCCGTCCGATCGAAAGCCCAACGCGTGCCTTCACGATTTT
This sequence comes from Geothrix sp., assembly GCA_037446845.1. Classification (GTDB taxonomy): domain Bacteria; phylum Acidobacteriota; class Holophagae; order Holophagales; family Holophagaceae; genus Geothrix. The sequence continues at coordinate 3,635 of JBBIHT010000135.1, forward strand.
CATCTCGGTGCTTTTCGTCCTGAGCGCCTGGGGCTTTGTGGCCTGGATGGCCCAGCTGAGACGGGGGCTCGCGGCGACAGGCATGAATGTCCCGATCTACTGGGGCCTCTACATCACGAACTTTGTCTTCTTCATCGGCATCAGTCACGCGGGGACGCTCATCTCGGCCATTCTTCGCCTGGCTCACGCGGAATGGCGCCGGTCCATCACCCGGGCTGCCGAAGTCATCACGGTGCTGGTCCTCTTCTTCGGTATGGGGAGTATTCTCCTCGACCTGGGACGCCCTGACCGCGTGCTCAATGTGATCCTTCATGGGAACTTCCATTCACCCCTGCTGTGGGATGTGGTTTCGGTGAGCTGCTACCTGACAGCCAGCACCGTCTACCTGTTCCTTCCCCTCATTCCCGATATCGCGATTCTCCGGGACAGGCAAGGGCCGCATGCGGCGTTCTACCGCCTCCTTGCCCTTGGCTGGACGGGGACGGCGCGCCAGCAGCACCTCCTCGAAAAAACCATTTCCATGATGGCCGTGCTCGTGATTCCCGTGGCGGTCAGCGTCCATACCGTTGTCAGCTGGGTTTTCGCCATGACCGTACAGCCCATGTGGCACTCGACCATTTTTGGACCCTACTTCGTGGTTGGGGCCATCTTCTCAGGCATCGGGGCCATCATCATCGGCATGGCCTTGATTCGAAGGGCCTATCACCTTGAGGAGTACCTGAAGCCGATCCACTTCAACAACCTCGGCCTTCTATTGCTGGTGATGTGCCTGCTCTGGTTCTATTTCACCTTCGCGGAATTCCTGACCACCTATTACGGTGCGGACCCCTCCCACATGACGGTATTCCTGTCGAAGACCGAAGGGGAGTTCTCCCACCTGTTCTGGACGATGTTCGTGGCCTGTTTTTTGATTCCCTTCGTGCTGCTGGCCAACAATCGAACGCGCTGGACCGTCTGGGGAACGGTCACGGCCTCGGTGTCGGTGGAAATCGGGATGTGGCTCGAAAGGTATCTCATCGTGGTGCCTAGCCTTTCCCGTCCGCGACTGCCCATGGAGGCCGCCAAGTACTCCCCATCCTGGGTCGAGTGGTCCCTCTTCCTGGCCTTCGCCTCCGCCTTCGTCCTGCTCTATGCCCTCTTTACGCGATTCTTCCCGATCATCTCCATCTGGGAAATCCGGGAAGGCAGGGCGCACTCAGCCAGGGAAGTCTCCGCCCGGGTTGAGAGCTACCTGCCAGCAGCGGAGGAGCCCGCCCAATGATCCCGTCCATGGAAGTCCTCGCGGTACCTGGGTTCCTGCGTCTTTGCCTGCTTGGCCTGCTGTTGTCCACTACGCTGGGAGCCGGGATCGGCGATCCCATGAAGGGGCAGCGGCTCTTCGTCTCGAAGCGTTGCGCGGACTGCCACGCCGTACGCGGAACGGGCGGGCGCGTGGGGCCCGATCTGGGACGCACCGCGGTGAAGGGGTCCTTCTACGAGCTCACCGCCGCCATGTGGAATCACTCCCAGGACATGACCCGGAAAATGGATGAATCACGCCTCGTCCGGCCCGCCTTCGCCAGCCAGGAACTGGGTGACCTGCTGGGGTTCCTGACCTTCCTCAACTATTTCGACGAGCCGGGCGATCCCAAGGCCGGGGAAGCGCTGTTCGCGCAGAAACACTGCATCCAGTGCCACCGCGTGGGGCGGGGCGGTGGAACCTCGGCGCCACCCTTGGACCGGATTCCCCGCGGCACGCCCCCGCTGCAGTTGGCTCGGGATCTTTGGAACCATGGCCCCATCATGGTTCCTCTCATGCGCTCGAAGGGCATGGATATTCCCTCCTTCAATGAGAACGAGATCCTGAACCTGTTTGCCTTCCTGCGCAGCCAGGGCCCCCGTACCAAGTCCCGGGATTTCCGTTCCGCCGGGGACCCACTCAGGGGCCGGGCGCTGTTCACCACCAAGGGCTGTGCCCAGTGCCACGCTTTCTATGGCAAGGGCCCAGCGGGCCGGGGGCCGGATCTTGGAACCAGCGACCTGCGGGGCAGCGTCACCATGCTTGCCGGCCGGATGTGGAACCATTGGGGAGGCATGACCTCGGCCATGAAATCCATGGGTATGGCCACACCACGGTTCCAGGGAGAGGAGTTGGGCGATCTGTTCGCCTATATCGTCGTTACCCGGTACGATGGCCCGCCGGCCGACACCGCGAAAGGCCGCCTTGCCTATGTGCAGAAGCGTTGTTCGATGTGCCACGGCGTGGATGGTCGGGGCGGAATGGGTCCGAACCTTCGTCAGATCACCACGGGCGAAAGCCGCGAGCGCATCGCCCAAAGAATGTGGAATCATGCCCCCCAGATGGGGCTTGCCATGGGCACGCGGCAGATCCCGTGGCCCCATTTCGAAGCCAGTGAACTGGCCGGGCTGCTGAACTTCCTCTCAGAGGGGTGGAAGGATCCAAGTGCCCCCGCCAGACGATGAAGGGGATGACCCTTTCCCATTCTAGGAGCCAC
>JBBIHT010000136.1:0-6100 GCA_037446845.1 Geothrix sp.
CTTTTTCATCGTCCGCTTCCATTCCCCTGCTGCAGGGCTGGCAGGCGCCCGGCTCCCTGGACTTCCAGGCGGCTTTCCTGAGGGCAGGGGGCTGGGCCTTGCCCCGCACCGAAGCCTTTCCGGATGTGACCAAGCTGCAGGAGCGGTTGCAGGAACTGAGGGCCTCCCTGCGGGAGGGCGCCCGGGTGGGCCTGGATCTCCGTGGCCTTCGGGGTGGCGCGGATGCGGTCATGGCCGCCGCCCGCGAGGCGGGGGTGGCCTTCCTGCTCCACACGGCGGAATTGCCGCCTTCCCTCGCGCTGCTGCGCCATGCCAACTTGCCTCGCCTGGTGGCGGTGCAGTCGGCCGAGGAGGCCGCCCAGGCCAAGGCCGGGGGAGCTTCCGCCCTGCTCGCCCGGGCCTGTGATGTGGCCTCGCTTCGCCACCTGGGGCTGCCCGTCCTGGCTACCGCCGATACGGAAGCGGAAGCCAGACAGGCCATGAGGGATGGTGCCTTTGGCCTGCAGCCCCGCACCCCCGCGATGCTGGACGCCTCTCCCCTGGCTTCTTTCCGTGCCCGGCTGATGGCGGGACTGGATGCCATGGCCCAGCGCTTTGTCCGTTCTGGTGCCTGCTCCTTGCCGCGGATGAAAGTCCGCCACCTCGACCTGGCCTATCCCATCCAGCAGGGCGGCATGGGTGTGGGCATTTCCTGGGAGGGCCTGGCGGGCGCTGTGGCTCATGAGGGTTGCGTCGGCCTGGTTTCCGCCATCGGCACGGGCTACCACGGCTCCGCCAACCCCAAAATGCGCCTGGGGCGGCCCGATGGCACGGATGCCCTCAATCCTCCCAAGGCCCTGGAATGGATCATCCGCGCAGCGCGGGAGCGGGGCCAGGGCCGCGGTGCCGTGGGCGTGAACATCCTGTGCGCCATCGAGGGGTACGAATCCGCGGTGCGAACTGCCGTGCAGGCGGGTGCCCAGATGATCGTCTCCGGCGCGGGCCTGCCCCTGGCCCTGCCAGGCTTCGTGGGTGATGCGGATGTGGCCCTGGTCCCGATCGTGTCCTCGGGCCGCGCGCTCAGCGTCATCTGCAAACAATGGCAGCGGAAATACAACCGGCTGCCCGATGCCGTCGTGCTGGAAGGCCCGGAAAGCGGCGGCCATCAGGGCTTCAGCCACGACGGTTGCCTCGATCCCGCTCATACCCTCGAGAACATCCTTCCGGAGGTGATCGAGGAGCGGGACCGGTGGAGTGATTTCCCCATCCTGGTGGCGGGTGGGGTCTGGGATCATGCGGATATCCAGCGCTTCCTGGCCATGGGCGCCTCCGGTGTGCAGATGGGCACCCGCTTCATCGGCACCTTCGAATGTGATGCCTCGCCCCTCTTCAAGGAGGTCATTCTTCGGGCCAAGGCCGAGGATATCGGGCTCATGAAATCCCCGGTGGGATTGCCCGCCCGGGGCGTGCGCACGGCCCTCCAGGCGAACATCGAAGCGGGCACCGCCCCCCAGGTGCGCTGCGTGAGCAACTGCCTCTCGCCCTGCGGTCACGGCAAGGGCGCCGCCGCGGTGGGCTACTGCATCGCCGACCGCCTGGCCGATGCCATGCGCGGCGACCAGGAGAACGGTCTGTTCTTCACCGGCAGCAACGGTGCCCGCCTGCGCGATCTCATCAGCGTCCGGGATCTCATCGAGGAACTGACCCAGGACCCGGGGCTGCAGCGGATCTACGCCTGAACCCTCAGGGCCTGCGTTCGGCCACGATTTCCAGGACCATGGGCGTGATCATCAGGGTTGTGGGGCAGGCGGAGGCCTCGCGGAGGGCCTCGCGTACGGAGGCCACCCAGGCCTGGTCCACGCGGCCCAGCTCCAGCAGGCGCTGGAGGTTGATTTCCACGAATTCCGAAGGCCATTTCCAGATGAAGTCCGTGGGGGGGACGACGAAGACCTTGGGCACCAGATGCTTCACGGTCAACCCGGCGTTCTCCAGCAGCGCGGGCAGGGCAAGGGCCACATCCGGCTCGCCGCCGGAAGCGCGCCAGCTGGCCATGACCTCCGAGACGAAGGATTCCAGGGGCGGGCAGGGGGGCGCCAGTCGCCAGGTGCGGTAGTCCAGGTACTCATGAAAGATGGCCACGCCGCCAGGTTTCAGGGCCTTGGCCACCGTGGCGACCAGCTGGGTGGGAGAAGACACAAAGGAGGCCACCCAGCGGCACCAGGTGGCATCCATGCCGCTCACTTCCAGGGGCCCGGCCATGAGATCCTGTTCATGGAAGCGCACATTCGACAGGCCGCGCGCCTCGCAGGTGGCCTTTGCATACTGCATGAAATTGCCCGAGCGCTCCGCTGAATGGACCAGGCCCGTGGGCCCGACGATTTCCGCCAGGTCCACCGTGCAGTAGCCCGGCCCCGCGCCCACATCCAGGACCTTGGAACCCGTGGTGATCCCGGCGCGGCGCCAGCATTCCAGCACATGCGGGCGCCACACCCGGTGCTGGAGGCCGAGCCTTTCGATCTCCTCCTGGTGGGTACCAAGGATGTAGTCGCGCTCGCCTGTTCCAGCCATTCCGCCCTCTCCCGCATGCAAACCTCCATGCTACCGCAGGCACCTCGCCTGGCCATGGGCGTACCCATCGCCACCCGCCGGGTCGTGGCGGTCCAGCGGGTACGGTGCAGGAGACACGGTGTGATCCTGGTGTGGCTCCACCATTCCGCGGCTATCCTGTCCCGTTTTCCCCCTCGATCCCAAGGGAATCGCCCCTATTCCTCCACCACGCCCCTGAGCCAGCGCTTGGCCCGGAGGCGCTCGATGCTGGTTTCTGGGATGAGGTCCAGGGGGCTTGCGCCTTCAAGGCCCAGGCGAGGGACAGCCGCACATTTGAAACCCAGGCGGGCGCCTTCCTGGAGGCGCAGGGGCAGCTGGGCCACGGGGCGCACCTCGCCCGTGAGGCCCACCTCGCCCATGAACAGACACTTCTCCGTCAGCAGGCGGCCCCCGGCGCTGCTGCAGAGGGCTGCGATGACGGCGAGATCCGCAGCGGGGTCCTCGATCTCCAGGCCGCCCGCCACATTCACATAGATGTCCCGGTCGTGAAGCTGGACGCCCCCGCGCCGCTCGGCTACGGCACACAGCATGGCCAGCCGCTGGCCATCCAGCCCCAGGGCCGTGCGGCGGGGGATGCCCAGGCCTGCGGAAGCCACCAGCGCCTGGATTTCCACCACCATGGGGCGCGTGCCGCTGAGCACCACCGTGGCGGCGCAACCGGGGTGCGGCTCCGCGTCCAGGAAGAAGGGATTGCCCTCGGCGGGCACCAGGCCCTTCTCCGTCATGGCAAAGACGCCCAGCTCGAAGGCCGCGCCGAAACGGTTCTTGAGGGCCCGCAGCAGGCGATGGTGGTGGTGGCGGTCCCCCTCGAAGGCCAGCACCGTGTCCACCAGATGCTCCAGCACCTTGGGGCCCGCAAGGCTGCCGTCCTTGGTGACATGGCCCACCAGCACCAGGGGCGTGCCCGTGGTCTTGGCCCAGCGGGTGAGCATGGCGGCGCAACCGCGCACCTGGCTCACGCTGCCCGCACTGCTTTCGAAATCGGGATCGAACAGCGTCTGGATGCTGTCCACCAGGAGCAGGTCCGGCTTCATGCGCTCCGCTTCCTCGAGAATGCGCCGTACATCCGTTTCGGCCAGCAGGTGGATGCCCGGGTTCTCGGCACCCAGGCGCTGGGCGCGCACCTTGATCTGCCGTTCGCTTTCCTCGCCGCTGGCGTAAAGCACTGTGCTCGTGGCCGTGGCCGCCCATTGCAGGAGCAGGGTGGATTTCCCGATGCCGGGTTCGCCGCCCAGGAGGACCACCATGCCCGGAACCACGCCGCCGCCCAGCACCCGATCCAGTTCACCGATGCCGGTGGGCAGGCGCTCGGTGTCGGCGATATCCACCTCGGGGAGGGCCACGGGGCCCGAGTAGTGGCTTTGCGCATAGGCGGAGCCGGCCCGCTGGAGATCGCGCTTGAGGACACCGCGTACCTCCAGCACCGTGTCCCAGGCGCCACAGCCCGTGCACTTGCCCATGGCCTTGGGATGGCGGGCACCGCAGGCAGTGCATTCGAACAGGGGGCTGGCCTTGGCCATCAGGCGCCGACCTCGCGCCGGATGAAGGCCACGATGTCATCGGTGCTGGTGCCTGGCTGGAAAATCTCCCGGATGCCCAGGGCCTTGAGGGCGGGGATGTCCTCGTCGGGGATGATGCCACCCGCGAAGACCAGCACATCACTGGCGCCCTGTTCCTTCAGCAGACGCAGGACCTCGGGGAAGATCTGGTTGTGGGCGCCGCTGAGGATGCTCATGCCCAGCACCCTTGCGTCCTCCTGCACCACCGCCGCCGCGATCTGCTGAGGGGTCTGGCGCAGGCCGGTGTAGATGACCTCCATGCCCGCGTCGCGCAGGGCCCGGGCTACGACCTTCGCACCGCGGTCATGGCCATCCAGCCCTGGCTTGGCGATGACAATGCGGATCGGGGCTTGATTCATGAGGACTCCCTGGGCCTACCAACCCTCAGTCTGCCGCAGCGCTTCGTAAAGGCCAATGGCAACGGCCTGGGCCAGGTTCAGGCTGCGGTGATGGTCGCCCAGCATGGGAATTCGCAGCAGGCGGTCAGGATGGGCCTTCAGGATGTCCTCGGGAAGGCCGATGGTTTCCCGGCCGAACACCAGCCCGTCCCCGTGTTCCCAGACCGCCTGGGTATGGCGCTTGGCCCCCTTGGTGCTGAAGAGCCACAACCGCGAGGCCGGACACCGGGCCATGAAATCCTCCCAGTTGGCGTAATGCATGGGCTCCAGCTTCTCCCAGTAGTCCAGGCCGGCCCTTCGCAGGTAGTAATCCGAGGTCTCGAAGCCCAGGGGATGGATCAGATGAAGCTTCACGCCGTTGTTCACGCAGAGGCGCCCGATGCTTCCGGTATTCTGCGGAATCTCCGGCTGGTGCAGGATGATGTGGAACACGGGAGGATCCTGATGAGTGAATGCCTGTTCTGCAAGATCGCGCGGAAGGAAATCCCGGCCGCGGTGGTGTATGAAGACGATACGCTCCTCGCCTTCAAAGACCTATTCCCCCAGGCCCCGGTGCACCTGCTCATCATCCCCAAGGGGCATTGCGAGGGCATGGGGGACCTGACGCCCGAGGTCGAGGCCGCCGTGGCTGGCGTGCCACGGGTGGCGGCGCGACTGGCCCAGGAGCACGGAATCTCCGCCAGCGGCTGGCGCCTGCTCAGCAACTGTGGCCCCGATGCGGGGCAGTCCGTGGCCCACCTCCATTTTCACCTGCTGGGGGGCAAGCCCCTTGGAGGCAAGCTCTGCAGGTAGGCATCCAGGGGGAACCGGACCCAGGCCACCGCGGAGGCGCGGCACTAGGAACAAAAAAAGGATTGTTTCAAAATGCTAGAAATATAGAATAATGCCATGGTGATGCAGCTCGCTCCGCCCGCCCCGGAAGCCAAGGTCATGGTCCTGCGCCTGAAAGCGCTGGGGCATCCGGTTCGCCTGGCCATCATCAGGGCGGTGGTGCAGGGTCCACCCGAGGGAACCTCGGTGGGAGACATCCAATCCCAACTCGCGATCCCCGGCTCTACCCTGAGCCACCACTTGGCCGACCTCGCCCGGGCCGGCCTGCTGCGGGCGGCCAAGCAGGGCACCACGATTCGCTACGCGGCCCACTTCGAGCATCTCGCCGCCCTCACGCAGTATCTCTGGCAGGACTGCTGTGGCGGCGGATGCCAGAGTCCCGACTGCCACTAGAAGGAGTCCCCATGCGCTCGTCTTCTGAAGCCATCCACGATGTCGTGCGAGCATCCTACGGCCAGATCGCCCTAGGCGGCGGCTCCTGCTGCGGCCCGGCGCGGGGGCCGGGGCCCGCGGGGGCGCGGCCGGGCGGGCGGCCGGACGGCTGTAGCCGCCACCTCCACCACTGCCACCACCCATCTCCTCGTCCATGCCACCGCCTTCACCGCCGCCCATGCTCTCGCGGCCACCCAGCAGCTGCATGGTCTCGGCCACGATCTCGGTGGTGTAGCGGTCCTGGCCGTCCTTGTCCTGCCACTTGCGGGTCTTCAGGCGGCCTTCGATGTAGAC
>JBBIHT010000137.1:0-6084 GCA_037446845.1 Geothrix sp.
ATCATTTGGCTACCCCAGGGTCCATAAAATACAGCCCGTCGCCTTTTCGATAGACTGTGGTTTTGCGAGCACCCATGCCCTACCTCCCCGCCGAGATCCGCGCCATCCATGATCTGCCCATGCCCGAGCTGCTCTACCGGGCCGCGACCGCCCACCGGGCCCATTGGAACGCGGAAGAAATCCAGTTCTGCACCCTGGATTCCATCAAGACCGGCGCCTGCCCCGAGGACTGCGCCTACTGCCCCCAGAGCGCCCGGTACCAGACCAGCCTGAAGGTGGAACCCCTCAAGGATGTGGCCAAGGTGCTGGCCGGTGCGGCCGAGGCCAGGGCCCAGGGCAGCACCCGCTACTGCATGGGGGCAGCCTGGCGCGAGGTGAAGGACGATGCCAACTTCGAGGCCGTGCTGGACATGGTGAGAGGCGTCTCGGGCCTGGGCATGGAGGTCTGCGTCACGCTGGGCATGCTCAACGAAGCCCAGGCCAGGCGCCTGAAGGCCGCCGGGTGCCAAGTCTACAACCACAACATTGACAGCAGCCGTGACTTCTACGAGACCATCATCCACACCCGCAAGTTCGAGGAGCGCCTGGAGACCATCCAGGCCGTTCGCGCCGCGGGCCTGGAAGTCTGTTCCGGCGGCATCGTGGGCATGGGCGAGACGATAGACCAGCGCATCCACTTCCTGCAGGAGCTCACGGAGCTGGCCCCTGCTCCCGAGAGCATTCCCATCAACCAGTTCGTGGCCGTGGACGGCACGCCCCTGGCGGAGGTGGATCCCCTCCCCCCGCTGGAGCTGGCGCGCATGATCGCCACCGCCCGCATCCTCTTCCCCAGGAGCCGCATCCGCCTCAGCGCCGGGCGTACGCAGATGAGCGACGAGCTGCAGGCGCTCTGTTTCTTCGCCGGGGCCAACAGCATCTTCACCGGTGAGAAGCTCCTCACCACCCCTAACCCGGGCGGCGATCACGACCACTGGCTGCTGGGCGCCCTTGGCATGCGCGTGGAAGGCGCGGCAGCCGGGGTGTGAGGCCATGCGGCTCATCGAGGACCTGAGAACGGAACACGAGCTCATCGAACGAGTGGTCGCTTCCCTGCGCACCTTCGTCTCAGCCCTCGCCGGAGGCCAGGCTGATCCCGCCGATGCTGCCCGTTTCCTGGCCTTCTTTCGCCACTACGCCGGTGCCTTTCATCACGACAAGGAGGAGGCCGTCCTGTTCCAGGCCCTGGTGGACCGGGCGGAACTCCCCGCGGATCGCGGTCCGATCTCGGCCTTGACGCAGGAGCATCGGCGCCTCGCCAGCCTCCTGGATGCCCTGGAAGGATTCCTGAAGCAGCCTGCACGCACGACCGAGGAGCAGCAACGGCTGGAAGCCCTGGCCAGGGAGTACTGCCATGGCCTATGGCGGCACATAGATGCCGAGAACTCCGTCCTCTTCCCTGAGGGCCAGGAGCGCCTGCGCCGGGTCCATGTGCTGGAACTGCCTTCCCGGGCCATGACTGCCCCAGAGCGAGAGGCCCAGGAGGCGGCGGCAAGGCTGCTGGCCGCCTACCCTCCAGGGCAGGACAACGAAGCCCTGCGGGGGGAAGGCTGCATGCTCTGCCCTTCCTACGGCACCTCCTGCGAAGGCCTGGAGGTGGCTTGGTGGACCGAGGACGAATGGGACGAGACCAGGGATCGCTTCAACGGGGAATGATCAGGTGGTGATGTACTGCTCCAGCTGGTCAATGATGAACTGCTGCTCGGAGATGGTTTCCTTCACCAGGTCGCCGATGGAAACGATGCCGATTACCTCCTGGTGGGGCCCCAGCACGGGCAGATGCCGCACATGGCGATTGGTCATGAGGGCCATGCAATCCTCCACGGACTGAGCCAGGGTCACACAGCTGATCTTGTCGCTCATGACCTCCCGCACCGGGATGTCCTTGGAGGCCTTCCCGCGCAGGATCACCTTCCGGGCGTAGTCGCGCTCGGAGAAGATGCCCACCAACCGCGTACCGTCCAGCACCAGCAGAGCGCCGATGTCATGCTTGGCAAGCCGCGACAGGGCCTCGAAGACCGTGTCATCGGGCCCGACGGAAACCGGAACGGGCTTGCCGGACAGGATCTGTTCCAGGGATCGCATGACATCCTCCTCCTGAAGGGATTGGGGGCGTGTTTGGGGATGGCCCTGACTATAACCCGCGGCCCGGTGTTCGCAAGCCCTGGCCACGCCCCCAGCATGGCTCCCCGTCCCCTGGCCGGGTACACTGGGCCTTCAGACGCCAGGAACGACCCGCCGGCCGGGTGCTTGCTTGGTGTCTACCTTTCACGGTCGGTACCAGGTCGGGATTCCCATGCGCGAGATGGACAAGGCTTTCGATTTCAGGATGGCGCAGACGCGGTGGTATGAGGTCTGGGAAGCCAGCCGCGCCTTCGAAGCTGCACCCGACAGTGGCCGAGAGCCCTGGTCCATCGTCATCCCGCCGCCCAACATCACCGGCAATCTGCACATGGGCCATGCCCTGGTCAACACCCTCCACGACATCCTCACCCGCTTCAAGCGGGCCCAGGGCTTCGATGCCCTGTGGGTACCGGGCACCGATCATGCGGGCATTGCCACCCAGATGATGGTGGAGCGCCAGCTGAAGGCCGAGGGCACCGACCGCCACGCATTGGGCCGCGATGCCTTTGAAAAACGCATCTGGGCCTGGAAGGAGAAGAATCAGGGTGCCATCGAGCACCAGCTCAAGCGCCTGGGTTGTTCGGTGGACTGGACCCGCAACCGCTTCACGCTGGACCCGGCCTTGAGCCGAGCCGTGCGCAAGGTCTTCGTGGAGAGCTTCAAGGCCGGCCGCATCTACCGCGGACCGCGCATGATCCAGTGGGACCCGGCGCTCCAGACGGCCCTGAGCGATCTGGAAGTGAAATACGAGGAGCGGCGGGGCAAGCTCTGGTACCTGCGCTACCCGCTGGTGGATGGCCCCGTGAATGGCGTGACCGAGGTGGTGGTGGCCACCACTCGTCCCGAAACCATGCTCGGTGATACCGCCGTGGCCGTGCATCCCCACGACGAACGCTTTCAGGAGATGGTGGGAAAGCTCCTGGAGCATCCTCTTACGGGCCGCCGGATCCCCGTGGTGGCGGACCCGTTCGTGGACCCGGCCTTCGGCACCGGCTGCGTGAAGGTGACCCCGGCCCACGATCCCAACGACTTCGCGGCAGGCCAGCGCCTGAAGCTCGATTCCATCACCATCATCGGCTTCGATGCCAGGATGACCGCCGCCGCAGGGCCCTACGCGGGCCTGGATCGCTTCGAGGCCCGCAAGCGCGTGGTGGCCGATCTCGATGCGCAGGGCTTCCTCGTGAAAGTGGAGGACTACACCCACAAGATCAGCCTGAGCGACCGCAGCGGAGCCGTGCTGGAGCCGCTGGTCAGCGAACAGTGGTTCATGAATGTGCGGGAAGCCGCCGCCCAGGCCCTGGAGGCGGTGCGGGACGGCCGCATCGCCTTCACCCCCGAGCACCACGGGGCCGTGTGGGAGCACTGGCTAACCAACATCCAGGATTGGTGCATCAGCCGCCAGCTGGTGTGGGGGCACCGCATTCCCGCCTGGACCTGCGATGCCTGCAGTCGGCTCCATGTCGAGCTGGAGGCGCCCGCGGCCTGCGGCTGCGGCTCGACGCGGCTCACCCAGGACCCCGATACGCTCGACACCTGGTTCTCGTCCGCCCTCTGGCCCTTCAGCGTGTTCGGCTGGCCGGATCAGACCGCCGAACTGAGGCGCTACTACCCCACCAGCGTGCTCATCACGGGCTACGACATCCTGTTCTTCTGGGTGGCCCGCATGGCCATGGCCGGCCTCACCTGGATGGGCGAGGTACCCTTCCGCAAGGTCTACTTCAACAGCCTGGTGCGCGATGCCAGCGGGCAGAAGATGAGCAAGACCAAGGGCAATGTCATTGACCCCCTGGAAGTCATGGAGGAGTACGGCACCGATGCCCTGCGCTTCTCCCTGGCCATCATGGCCGCGCCGGGCACCGACATCGCCATGAGCGCCGCCCGGCTGGAGGCCAGCCGCAACTTCTGCAACAAACTCTGGAACGCCTCCCGGTTTGTGCAGATGAATCTGGATGATTCCATCACGCTGGCGACGACGCCAGAATTCGGCGAGGCCGAATACTGGATGATCGGCCGGATGCGCGACAGCCTGTCGGCGGTCACGAAGGCCCTCGAGGAGTTCCGCTTCCACGAGGCTTCGGATCTGCTCTACCACCTGGTATGGGACGACTTTTGCGCCGCGTACATCGAGCTGGCCAAAGTGCAGTTGCTAAGCGGGACGGCGGGGCAGAAGGCCGCCATTCTCCACTTCCTGGATATCCTCCTCCGCGCCCTGCACCCCTTCGTGCCCTTCCTCACCGAGGAGATCCACGAGGCGGTCATCGCGCCGCGGCTGCCTGAGGGTGAACCAGCCCTGCTGGCCCAAAGAACCTGGCCCCTGGATGAACCGACCCTTCAGGCCACGGGCGGCGACCCTACCCTCATCCCCCGTTTCCAGGAGGTCCTGTCCGCCCTCCTGCGCCTCAAGGCCGAACAGGGCGTGGATCCCGCCAAGCGCGTGCCCGCCTTCTGCTCCCTGTTGGAACTGGCACCCTTCACCGAGGCCCTGAAATCCATCGCCCGGTTGGATTCGGTGTCCTTCACCGGGGATGAGCTCACCACCCCCACCCGCGCGGTGGCGCTGGCGGCAGGAGGCGCCGTGGCCCTGGAACTGGCGGGCCTCAAGGATCCCATCGCCGAGAAGGCCAAACTCGAGAAGGAACTCGCCAAGCTGGAAAAGGAGCTGGAACCCCTGCGCGCCCGCCTTGCCGATGACAGTTTCATCACCAAAGCCCCCGAAGCCGCCGTGGCCAAACTGCGTGGGCAGGCCGAGGAGAAGGAACAGCGGCTGGCCCAGGTCCAGGCCCTGCTCGGCGCCTGAGCTGCGGGAGAGCGGCCGGTCCATTCATCCCGAGGGACCCTTCCCTGCTGGTAGGCTGAAGACATGACGAAGCTCTATTACGCCGGCCAGGATGTGGACGCGCCCTGCGGGCGCTGTGGTGGCGAGACCTGCCACCAGATTCTCACTGTCACCAATGGCGTCCCCGATCGCCTGATCTGTGCGAACTGCCGCTCCATCCACAAGTTCCGGGCGGCCAAGCCCGCACCCGCGCCCCGTTCGCCCCGCGTCGCCTCCGCCGCGAAGGCCGGGGGGCCGCGTCCAGGCTCCCTGGTGTCCCAGTTCCAGCAGGTGCTCGCCGCCGAGCAGGGCGGCGCCACGGCGCAGCCCTATAGCATCGCCACCCGCTGGGAAGAGGGCGCCTGGATGGACCACCCCAGTTTCGGCCTGGGCCGGGTGCAGCACCGCATGGGCCGGAAGGTGGATGTACTGTTCAAGAATGGGCTCAAGACCCTGGTCAGCGCATGAGTGAGCAGCCCCTCCTCGAGCCCGTCTCTCTCGCCCTGCGGGAACTACGGTTCGCGGTGGTGGATCTGGAAACCACCGGCGGCAGCCCAAAGGCCAGGTGGAACAAGGAAGGAAAGTTTGTCCAGCCCTCGGAGATCACGGAGGTGGGCCTGGTGGGCCTGGCAGGGCTGGTGGTGGATGATCGCTGGTCCAGCCTGGCCGCGATCCAGGGCTTCCTGCCCGAGGAAATCCAGCGGCTTACCGGCATAAGCCTGCCCATGCTGGCCGGGGCGCCCCCCTGGGAACAGGTGGCCATGCAGCTCATTCCAAGGCTCGAGGGGCGCATTTGGGTGGCCCACCATGCGCCCTACGATGGCTCATTCCTCAAGGCCTGGCTGCCCGAAGGCATCTGGCGGCGGCATCGCCTCATCTGCACCCGGCTCCTCACCAAGAAGGACTCGGGCATCAAGGACTTCCCGGACCTCAAGGGGAAGAACGTGGTGACCACCGCGGGCACGACCTCCGAGAAGCTCCTCCGGGCGATGAACGACGAGAAGAAGATGGGGATGAACATCATCTCCGCGAAGGATCACGGGGAGGCGTTCCTGACCCTCCAGAGCGGCCGCGCCGTGGCCTGGATGATGGACGACGCCCTCCTCGCC
>JBBIHT010000138.1:0-6054 GCA_037446845.1 Geothrix sp.
GCAGGCGAACACAGTTCCCCTGCAGGGTGCCGCCTTCATCCACGACCAGGGTGCCCAGCTCCACCTCCCCTTCCACCCAGCCGGTGCCGAGGATTTCCAGGCACTCGGCCACCCGCACGGTGCCCTCCACCCGTCCAGTCACCGTCAAGTGGCGGGCCTTCAGGGTTCCCCTCAGGCATCCCGTGGTCGCCACCACCACCAGCCCCTCGCTGAGGAGGGTTCCCTCAACCTGGCCCTCGACCCGTAGGCCGCCCGGCCCCGCCTGGAATTCCCCCTGCCAGCGGGTGCCTTCGCCCAGAATCGTGGAAACCGGGGCCGGGGCCGTGCGACCTCCTGAGGTCTTGGCGGTGCGCGTGAACATGGGACACCGGAAAAAGAATCGGCAATCAGCCTAGCACTTTGGGCCAATGGCCCCTGCTTTGGGCATCGGCCAGGACCTGGGCCAGGTTGAATCCCGCAGGGATGCCTCCCCGGTCTCCACGGCTCTGGCGCCTGGCTGGCATACTCCCAGGAGGCCCCACGGCCTCTGCGGACCTTCATGCGATTCCTTCACACCTCCGACTGGCATCTGGGCAAGACCCTTTGCAATGCAAGCCTGCTGGAGGATCAGGCCTTCGTCCTGGACCAGCTGCTGACCCTGCTCCGGGATAGCCAGGCGGAAGCCCTGGTGGTGGCCGGGGACATCTACGATCGTGCCGTGCCGCCCAAGGAGGCGGTGGCCCTGCTGGACGACATCCTGCACCGGATCGTCCGCGGCATGGGCCTGCCGGTCCTGCTCATCGCGGGCAACCACGACAGCCCCGAGCGCCTGGGTTTCGCCTCTGATCTGCTGGAGGCCCAGGGTCTCCATGTGGCCGGGCCCCTGGAGGTGGAAGCCAGGCCCGTGGTCCTGGGCCAGGTGGCCTTTCACCTGATGCCCTATGCGGACCCGGCCGCCGCTCGCCATGCCCTGCGGGAGGACACCCTCCGCACGCACCAGGAGGTGCTGGCAGCCCAGATGCGCCGGGCGCGGGACCAGCATCCCGAGGGCCACCGGTTCGTGGCGGTCGCCCATGCCTTCGTGGCCGGCGGGGAAGGATCCGATTCCGAGCTGGGCCTGGCGGTGGGAGGCACCGGCGAGGTGGAGGCGCGTCTCTTCCAGGGCTGCGACTATGCGGCCCTGGGCCACCTGCACCGCCCCCAGGCCGCCGCTTTCCCCCAGGTTCGCTACGCAGGCAGTCTCCTGAAGTTCAGTGCATCCGAATCCGCCCAGGGGAAATCCGTCACCCTCGTGGATCTGCCGGACCAGGGGGAGCCGCGCATCGAGTGCCTGCCGCTGACGCCCCGGCGGGATCTGCGACGCCTCCGCGGCCGTTTCGAGGATCTCGTGAAAGCCCCCCAGGGATCTGCCGACGATTACCTTTTCCTGGAATTGCTGGACGAAGGACCCGTCCTGGATGCCATGGCCCGCCTGCGCCTGGTCTATCCGAATATCCTGGGCATTCAGCCTGCCTCGGCGGCCCCCTCCAGCCTCTCCCATGCCCTGGCCTCCGCCCCCGCCTTCCCGGGCGACCTGGATCCCGCCACCCTCTTCGCGGCCTTCTTCCAGGAGGTGCAGGGGCGACCCCTGAACGACGAGGAAACCGCCCTCCTTCACGAGGTGGCCGCAAGGACCCAGGCCGGCGCCGAGGAACGCCCATGAAGCCCCTCCGACTCACGGTGGAAGCCTTTGGCCCCTACGCAGGGTGCCAGGACCTGGACTTCTCCGAGCTGCGCGGACAATCCTTCTTCCTCATCCACGGTCCCACGGGTGCCGGCAAGACCAGCATCCTGGACGGCATCAGCTACGCCCTCTACGGACAGACCAGCGGCGGGCTGCGGGAAACCCGGGACCTGCGCAGCCACTTTGCCGCAGAGGACACCCCCACCCGCGTCGTGTTCGAGTTCGGCCTGGGCGCCCGTCGCTTCCGGGTGGAGCGCCTGCCGGCCCAGGAGATCCCCAAGCAGCGGGGCATCGGCACGCGCCATCAGGAAACCATCGCCAACCTCTGGGAACTGTCCGCCGGGGAACCCGTTCCCCTGGCCACCCGCAAGGCGGCCCAGGTGGACGCCAAGGTGGCCGAACTGCTGGGGTTCAAGGCCGACCAGTTCCGCCAGGTGGTACTTCTGCCCCAGGGCCGCTTCCAGGAATTCATGCTGGCTGATAGCGCCAGTCGCCAGGCCATCCTCCAGACGCTGTTCCAGACCAGCCGTCATGCCCGCTTCGCCGAAGCCCTGGTCGAGGAGGAGAAGGCCCTGAAGGAGGCGCAGAAAACCACGGCAGCGAGCCTCGCCCAGGCCCTCGCCCAGGTGGGCATCTCCAGCTGCGCCGAGCTGCCCGCCCTGGCCCAGGGGGCGGCGGAGTTGGAAACCCGCCTCGCGGAGGAACAGCAGGCCGCCCGCCTCCGCATGGAACAAGCCGCCTCCCGGTTCACCATCGGGGCACGCAGCCTGGAGAAACTCACCGAGCTGGCGGGCGCCCGCCAGGCATGGGACCGCATCCACGGCCAGGCCCGGCTCATGGAAGCGCGGCGCACCGAGCTGGAGCGTGCCCGCCGCTGCCACTCGGTCATTCCTGCGGAGCAGGGATTGAGCGCCATCCTCGCCCGCCTGGGGGAACTGGAGCGTGAGGAGCAGCGCCTGATGGAGCTGGCCATGGTCAGTGAAACCGCCATGGCGCGCGCCGAAGACACCCTGCGGGAAGCCCAGGCCCACGAAGTGCGCCGGGAGGAATTGCGTGGCGCCATCCTCCGTTTCAAGGAGCTGGAACCCAAGCTGGAGGCATTGGAAGCAGCCCGCAAGGAGGTGCGAGAAGCAGCCCTGGGCCGCACACACCTGGAGCGGCAGTCCGAAGGGCAGAAACGGAAGCTGGAAGCCCGCAAGCAGGAACTGGCCGCCCATCGGCTGGCCATCCAGGCGGCCCGCGAGGATGCGGCGAAATTGCAGGGACGCGAGGGCCAGCTGGAAGTGTCCCGCAAACGGCTCAGCCAACGGGAGGAGCTGGCTGCCTCGGTGGATGCCCTGGATCGCGCCGGGAGCGCCCGGCAGGAGGCCCTGGCCGCCCAGGCGGCGGCCCAGGGGGAACGGCAGACCTTCCGGGAGCGCCTGGAGCACCTCCAGGATCAGCGCCTGGGCGCCCAGGCGGCCCGGCTCGCCCAGACCCTCACCCAGGGCCACCCCTGCCCCGTCTGCGGCTCGGTGACGCACCCCCACCCGGCGGAACCAGCTGATGTTATGCCCGATGACCAGGACATCAGGGGCGCACAGCTCCTGGTGGACAGGGCGGAGACGGCCCTGGCCCGGGCGCAGGAGGTGGCCGCCTCCAGGCTGGCGGCCCTGGAAATGGCCCGGGGGCGCCGCCAGGATCTGCTGGAAACCCTAGGCGAGCACGCCGAGGTCAGCCTGGACATGCTCACGGTGCTCGAAGCCCGCATCCGGGAAGAAGCGAGCCGCAGCCGCCTGGCCCTGGCACAGCTCCCCGCCCTGGAGCAGCAACTCCAGGCACTGGAAGCGGCCCGGGACCAGGCCGAAGCAGGTCTGTCCGGCGTCCAGCAGCAGCTGGTGGAATGGCTTACCAGGGAGGCGGTGGCCAGGGATCGCCAGCAGAAGCTGGAGGATGCCCTCATCCAGGAATTGCGGGTGCCGGGCGCCCTCGCCACCCGCCGGAAGGCTGCCGAGGCCGAGCTGGAGGCTTCCGAGGCCCAACTGAAGCAGGCCCTGGCGGCGCGGGAGCCTGCCCGCGACACCTTCCTGCAGGCCCAGGCTTCCCTCAAGGCCCACCGGCACCAGCTCGAAGCCACTCGGAACGAGTCCTGGACTCATCAGGAGGCCTTTGAAGCCGCCCTGGCGGCAGCCCAGTTCCACGATGCCGATGATTACGCCCGGGCCCGCCGCAGCCCAGAGGACATCGCCAGCCTGGAGGAGAGCATCAAGCGCCATGGCGCGGAGCTGGCCGCGGCCCAGCAGCGCCTCACCCAGGCGGAAACCCAGGCCCAGGGGGTTGCCCAGCCGGACATGACCACCCTGGTACAGGACCGGGATGCCACCCAGGGGCGCTACGCCGAGGCGGCAGAGGCCCTGGGCAGGGCCCGCTCGGAGCGGGCTGCCCTGGCCCGCCTGGAACAGGAAATTACCCGCCTGGTCGGGGAAGAGGCCGCCCAGGACCGGCGCTACCAGGCCATCGGCGTGCTGGTGCGGGTCGCCCGGGGGGATGGCGGTGACCGGATCTCCTTCGAACGCCATGTGCAGGGCGCCATCCTGGACGATGTGCTGGTATCCGCCTCCGAGCGGCTCCGCATCATGAGCCGGCAGCGCTACAGCCTCCAGCGCTGCACCCTGAGCCGGGACCAACGGAAGGCCGGCGGCCTGGATCTGGAAATCACCGATACGCACACCGGCCGCGCCCGCGCCGTGAGTTCGCTATCCGGCGGGGAAGGCTTCCTGGCGAGCCTGGCCCTCGCCCTGGGCCTGTCCGATGTGGTCCAGCGCCACGCGGGTGGCATCCGCCTGGACACGGTGTTCATTGACGAAGGCTTCGGCAGCCTGGACCAGGAAGCCCTGGATCTGGCCCTGCGCACCCTGGAGGATCTGAACCAGGGCGGCCGGCTGGTGGGCCTCATCAGCCATCTGGAAGAAGTCAAGGCCCGCATCCCCGCCCGCCTGGAGGTGATCCCTGGGCCCGGCGGCAGCCGGGCGGTATTCAGGGTGGTGTAGGAGCTTCCTTGGGCCAGGAGTCTGTCATTCTCTTGGGCATGTCCCGCAGGGTCACACTTCCCGGTCTCAGTTCCCAGACTCCCCTCGAAGAGCTGGCCAACAGCCTTACCCATGGGCTGGGCACGGCCCTGGGCATCGCCGCCTTGGTGATCATGGTGGTGTTGGCCGCCCGGCACGGCACCGCGCGGGATGTGGTGGGCACCAGCCTCTTCGGAGCCACCCTGATCCTGCTCTACCTGATGTCCACGCTGTACCATGCCTTTCGCGGGCCCCGGGTGAAACTGGTCTTCAAGATCTTCGATCACTCCGCCATCTTTCTGCTCATCGCGGGCACCTATACACCCTTCTGCCTGTCGGCCCTGGGTCGGCGCAGTCCCGGCTGGGGCTGGACGCTCTTCGGCCTGGTGTGGGGGCTGGCGGTGCTGGGCATCGTCTTCAAGGCCTTGTTCTACGCCAGGGTGGCCAGGCAGGCCTTTCGCCCGCCGCCGGTGGACCATCTGCAGGCCCTGCCCGCCGATGCCGACCTGGACCCCCTTTTCGTGAAACGCATGGGCAGGATCTCCACCGGCATCTACCTGCTCATGGGCTGGATCATTGTCGTCGCGGCCCTGCCGCTGGGCCGGGCCCTGTCCTCCCACGGTCTTTACTGGCTGTTCGCCGGGGGAGGCTTCTACAGCCTGGGTGCCCTGGTGTACAGCCTGGACAGGGTGCCTTTCCATCACGCCCTTTGGCACCTGTTCGTGGTGGCCGGCAGTGCCTGTCATGTGTTGGCCGTGCTCTTCCATGTGATTCCCGGGAAGTAGCCTGGTGCTTCCCCTGGAGCTGCTGCCTGGCTTCGCCCGTTGGGGCGCCCACCTGCAGGAACTTCTCGCCCGGCCCGAAGGGCTCTGGCTCTGGGGTCCCCCGGGGTCTGGGGTCTCCGCCCTGGCGCGGGACCTGGCCCAGCGCCGGGAGGTGGCCTGGTTCGAGGCCGGGAGCGCCGAAGCCGGGCTTCGCTGGCTGGCCGTCCATCCCCGGGGCGTGGTGGGGGCCCGTGCGCCGGCTCCAGAAGCGGCCTGTGGTCTGGAACTGCGCCTGCCCGCCCTGGACGAAGATCCGGCCGCCCTGCCCGGCATTCTCAGGGCCATGGCCCTGGAAGAAGCTGTGCCGGATCCCCTCCCCGAGGCGCTGGCCGCCCTGCCCTGCCCCGGCAACCTGCGGGAACTGCACAATCGGCTGCTGCGCTGGAAGCTGCTGGGCCAGCTGCCCGAGGTCGCGGCCGCCGGCCCCCCCTGCCTTGAGGCCGAGGATCTGGCCACCACCCTCCATGAACTGGAGCGCTTC
>JBBIHT010000139.1:0-6044 GCA_037446845.1 Geothrix sp.
CTGGGGCGAGCCGGTGTCGAGCTTGTTGGCCAGATCCACCAGGACCGCGAGTCTTGCTTTGCCCTGGAGGCCGGGGAGCCTGGCCTTCAGGGCGGCGACAGGAGGCGTCGGGGTGGCTGGTTCTGGCTGGGTCTGCGCCGGCGCGCAAAGGAGGAAGGACACCCAGAGCAGGGCCCGGACTGGCCTCGCGAGGGGCAGAACGAAGGAGGGGAAGCGGCCCGTCGAGAGCGCATCCGGCGAACTCATCCCAGCCGCACCGTGCGCAGGCACCGCTCCGCCAGTCCGGGGTTGTGGGTCACCAGGAGGGTGGTGGGGCGCAGGTCATCCTGGAGACTCAGGAGGAAGCCGAACACCTCCTCGGCCGTGGCCGGATCCAGGTTGCCGGTGGGCTCATCCAGGAGCCACAGGGCGGGCCGGCGCACCAGGGCTCGGGCCAGCCCCACCCGGGCCCCCTCCCCTCCCGAAAGCTGGCCGGGCAGGCGCTCGGCCAGGGCTTCCAGGCCCACGGTGGTCATCAGCCGCTCGAGCCATCTTTCCGCCTCGGGGGTGGCCCTGTCCTCAATGAGCAGGGGCATGCGCAGGTTCTCCCGCACGGTGAACTCGGGCAGCAGATGGGGCTGTTGGAAGGCCAGGCCCACCCGGCGGCGGCGGTACAGGGCCCGGGCCTCGGCGGTGGCCGGCACCGGTTCGCCGCCCACGGCGATGGTGCCCCCTTCCCAGTGATCCAGGCCAGCCACGCAGTTCAGCAGGGTGGTCTTGCCCACGCCTGAGACGCCGACGATGGCACACAGGCAGCCAGCCTCCACCTCCAGCGAAAACCCATCGAACACCGGATGGGCATTGCCTGGGTAAGTCTTGTGCAGGCCGATGATGGAAAGGGGTTGCCCGATCATTCGGCCCTCAGCGCGTCAACGGGGTCCAGGGCAGCAGCCTTCTTCGCGGGGTACCGCGCCGCCAGCCAGGACACCAGCAGGGGAAAGACGCCCACCAGGATGATGTCCAAGAGCTTGAGGCGAAAAGGCATGTAGGTGATGAAGTCGTACACGGCCGCGGGCAGCTTCACCAATTTGAAGCGATCCAGCAGCAGGCATAGGGGCACGCTGGTGCCCAGGCCCCAGGCGGTGCCCACGGCACCGATGCGGAGGCCCTGCAATTCGAACAGCCGCTGGATCTGCCGAGGGGTCGCCCCCAGGGCCAGCAGCACCCCCAGATCCCGGCGCTTCTCGGTGACCAGCAGCACCAGGGAAGCCACGATGTTGAAGGCCGCCACCAGGACGATGAGGCTCAGAATGGCGGCGAAGGCCCATTTCTCGACCGTGAGGGCCGCGAAGAGCGCCCGGTTGGAATCCCGCAGGTCCGTGGCCTGATAGGCGGGCCCCAGGGCGGCCAGCACTCGCGGTTTCACCAGGGCGATGGCCTCGATGCTGTCGGCCCGCACCTCGATCATCTCCGCCCGTCCTTCGGCATGGGCCATGCGCGCGGCATCGGCCAGGTGAATGAAGGCCCAGGAACGGTCGTACTCGGAGCTGTGGCTCTGGAACGACCCCGCCACACGGAAGGCCGCCACCTTCGGCTGCTGGCCACCCAGCCCCAGTTCCAGCCGGAACACCGCCAGGGCCACGGTGTCCCCCACCCGCAGACCCAGTCGCTGGGCCAGTTCCCTGCCCAGGATGATTTCCCCCTCCCGCAGCTGCTCGATGGGCTGGGGCTTCACGGAATCGAAGATGCTCGAGGTGCCGTGGGCAGTGGCCGGATCAACTGCCTTGACCACCACGGTCTCCGGTGGCATGCCGCCGCCAGGCAGGCGCAGCAAGCCCTTTTCCAGGCGGATCGGAGAGGCGGCCTGCACGCCGGGCACGGCCTTGACCTGCCGCAGGGCCAGCGGAGTGTCTGGAATATCCCCGGCTAGGTGGAACACCGTGAAGTGGGCCGTAGCGCTGAACAGGGTGGCCTGGATTTCCTCCCGGAATCCGTTCATGACAGCCAGGGTCACCACCATGGCGAAGACGCCCAGGGCCGTGCCGCCCCGGGCGAAGCGCACCATGATCCGCACGAAGGCCCCCTTGCGGTGGCTCTTCAAATACCGGTCAGCGATGGTCCGTTCAAACAATGCCATCCCATCAGCCTATCCGATGCCCATGTAGCCCTCGATCATCTGCCGGAACTCGGCATCCAGGGCGTAGGGCTTCACCAGGATCTGGGTGACCTCGGCCTCCCGGGCACCCAGCACCAGCTCGGTGTCCACCTTGGCCTCGGCGAGGATCACCGGGGGTTTCGCCTCGTTGGGGTGGTGCTGGATGAGGGATGCCAGGGACAGCCCCGGCAGCTCCGCCACCCCGCCATCCACCAGCACCAGGCTCAGCCCCGGCTGCTCCAGGACTTCCAGCACCTCGGAAAGGGTGGTGGCCTGCTGAATCCGGCCGTAGCCATCCTCCTGCAGAAAGGCCATCAGTGCCTGCGCCTCGGGGCTGGGTGGCATGGCCAGCAGGATGCCCTTGGCGCGCCGTTTCACCCGCAGGAGCGCCTGGGAGCGTTCATCCATCACCGGCGCAGGATTAGGAGGATCGGCCTCCAGGGCGAGGGCTGGCACCGGCGCCACCAATGGAACGGGCGGTGGGGACGGTTCCGGGGCCCTGGCCGTTCCCGCTGGCGCCGCGGGGACGGCCTCGTCCTCTTCGGGCCGGGGCTCGGGCTGTCGCCGGTTCTTGGGGGGAACGGTAGTGGGAATGGCCCCCGCCCGGCTCGCCACCAGGGTGCGCACCGGCCCCAGCAGTCCTTCCTTGCCCGGGGCGAAGGCGATGCCCACGGTCACGCCCTGGCTGGCATCCAGGTAGGCAACCGTGCCTTCCAGCTCAAGGATGGGGCATTTGGGGAGCTTGCTGAGCTTCACCAGCATGAGGGGCTGGCCAATCTCGAAGAGGTTCGCGCCCATATGCATTTTGCGCTGCGTCTTCACCTCCATGGCCCGGTCCACCCGCACCGAACAGCCGCCCTCGGAGATGTTCTCGAGGCTGCCGCTGATGCCGATGCCATCGAACAGCCCGGTGAGCGCGGTCACCATGGCGCCCTCCCGTGGATTGATGCGGGCCCTTGGTTTCCTGCGCCGCTCGGCCAGGGACAAGGACTGCGGCAGGCTCACCGTGGCCGAGCCCGGCTTCAGGTCAACGAGCTTAGCCGGGGCCTGGAACCGCAGCCCATCCAGGATGAACACCAGGCTGACGGAAGCCCCTTTGCTGGCGGTCAGGGGCCCCTGCAGGGCCAAAGCGACCGCCTCTTCGGAGACGGAGCTGAAATGGGCAGCAACCTCCAGACCATGCCCATGGGCCACCACCAGCCGGGCCTTCACACGCTGGGCTTCCTCCAGATAGGCCAGCACCAGCTCGGCTCCATCCGATTGCTTGGGTTTTTTCGAGCCGAACATGGCCATGGATGCGCCGCTCCGTCTCCACCCCATCGTCCATTAACCTTGGGGCTTGATTATTGCCGCCCAACCCGGCAGGTTGACCCTATGGTTGAACCCCCTCCTCGCTGTCTGCTCATCGCCCGCCAGGGGCAGGAGGACCGGGAGGAGGTGGTCCAGGATCACCTGCTGGAACTGGCCGAGCTAGCTCGAAGCTGTGGCTACGAGGTGGCCATCCGCCGGGTGCTTCGCCGTTCGGAAATCGCCACGCGGACATTCTATGGCTCAGGGCAACTGGAGGTCCTGGCCGAGGAAGCCGCCCGCCAGGACATCCACCACTTGATCTGCGACGACGAACTGAGCGGCAGCCAGGTGCATGCCATCCAGAAGCTCACTCGGCTCGCCTGCCTGGATCGCACCGGCCTCATCCTCAGCATTTTCGAGCGGCGGGCCCAGACGCGCGAAGCCAAGGCCCAGGTGGAGCTGGCCCGCTGCAACTACGAGCTGCCCCGGCTCAAGGGGGCCTGGACCCACCTGGAGCGCCAGGGGGGCGGCGTGGGCCTGCGCGGGGGACCCGGGGAAACCCAGATAGAGGTAGACCGCCGCCTGATCCGTACCCGCATCAGCCAGCTCAAGCGGGAACTGGCCCACCTGGAGCGGGTGCGGGAAACCCAGCGCCGGGGCCGTCCCCAGGGCCTTCCCCGGGTGGCGCGGGTCGGGTATACCAATGCGGGGAAGACCACCCTGTTGCGGGCCCTCACGGGCGAGGGCGAACCCAGGAACCTGCTTTTCGCCACCCTGGACACCACCACGCGCAAAGCCTGGCTGGGCCAGTCGCCCGATTCGACTGATGCTCACGGTGCCTTCGATCCCAGCCATTGCCTCGTGGCAGACACCGTCGGTTTTATCCGCAAGCTGCCCCACCAGCTGGTGGCGGCCTTCCGCAGCACCCTGGGGGAAGTGCGCACGGCGGATGCCCTGCTCATTGTGGCCGATGCCGCCCATCCCGACCTGGAGGCCCACCTGCGGGTGGTAGGGGACACCCTGCGCGAGATCGGCTGCGCCCCGGAGGAGGATGGAGCCCAGCCCCGCCTGCTCATCCTCAACCAGGTGGACCGCTTGCACCGCCCCCAGAAGCTCGATCTGAAGAAGCGCCACCCCGGTGCCGTCCTGGCCTGTGCCCTGAAGCACCAGGGCCTGGAGGACATCCGGCACTGGCTGAGGGATCTCGCCCCCGGCACCCCTGAGCCCAGGCAGCTGGAGGCCTGGGAACTGCCCGCGCCTCAGCCCGAAGACGCCCTGAGCGATCCCAGAGTCACGGAAGGAACCGAGTAGGTACGGACCAGAGGGTGTTCGCCGTTCCTGCCCAGGCTTCAGTTCCCGCCGCCCGCCGTGCCTTCCCGGTGAGCCGCCCCGGCCCGGGGCAACAGCCCCACGGTGCCGGCCAGTCCCACCGCCAGCAGGACCCGCAGGATGAAGAGGTTCCGGCCTAGGTTGTGGGCCCGGTTATAGGCCAGGCGATCCGGGTGTTGCGGGACCAGGTTCTCGATGGGTGCCGCGATGCGGGCCCGGATGGCCTGGACCTTGGGCATCACCACGAAGGTGCTGGCCAGGCACATGACCAGCGCCACCAGCCAGGCGGCGCTCCACAGGCGCACGGGCCCGATGAGATCCTCCTGCACCTCCGCGGCCCAGCGGCCGCCCCAGCTGAGGCCCGCGAGCCCGAAGGCGATCCAGGCCGCCCAGTCGAGGCGGGTCACGATCAATCCGGCGATGTGGCCGGCGGCATCGCGGCTGGGCAACTGCTGAAACAGGACGGGAGCGGAGAACAGGCCGAAGCCGATGGCCGCGCCGGCCCACAGGAGCAGGAGGGTGCGGGTGAACTGGTCGAGGCGATGAAGGGTCGCAGCACTCATGGGATCCTGCCGGAAAGCGCCGAACCCCGGAGGGGAAAGGGGCGGCGAAGTTCGTTTACCACTCGTTGTAGGGAATGCCGTTGGAGCCCCGGTCCACGGAGCCGCTGCGGACCCGGAAGACCCCCACTTCCGCGTCGGGATTGTCCGGATCGGGCGCTTCCATTTCGGTCTGCCAGGTTTCCCGGGACTGGGTCATGGGATCCCAGGGCATATCCCGTAGGTAGCCCAGTTCCTTGAGGGGGCCTAGGCTCGACGGGTACTTCCCGCGATCCGCCCGGTGCTGCTCCAGCGCGTGGTTGATCTGGAACAGGTTCTCCTTGAGCACCGCCTCCCGCGCTGTCTGCACCTTGGTGCGATAGCCCGCCAGCCCCACGGTGGCGAGCAGGGCCAGGATGGTCATGACCGTAAGCAGCTCCAGCAGGGTGAAGCCGCGCTGTCGAAGAGGGGTGAATCGCATGGGACCACCTTAGCGCAGGAGCAGGCCTCCGTCTGGGTGCTGTTCCCTTCAGAGCCCCAGGCCCAGGCTTCCAGACACCCCCCACAGCCCTACAGCACCCCGCGCTTCTTCTGGTCCAGCTCGATGGAGTCGTACAGGGCCTGGAAATTGCCCTCGCCGAAGCCGTTGTTCCCCCGTCGCTGGATGATCTCGAAGAACAGCGGCCCGATCTGGTCCTCGGTGAAGATCTGCAGCAGGTAGCCGCTTTCGTCCCCGTCAATCTGGACGCCCA
>JBBIHT010000140.1:0-6033 GCA_037446845.1 Geothrix sp.
TGCTTCTTCAGCTTCTCCTTGTGGCCCACGCCGAAGCGCTGTTCCTCATCAATGACCACCAGCCCCAGGTCGGCGAACTTGACGCGGGCACCCAGCATCTGGTGCGTGCCGATGACGATCTCGATCTTCCCATCCGCCGCTTCCTGGAGGATGCGCTTTTGTTCCCCAGGATCCACAAAACGGTTGAGCATCTCGATGCGGATGGGGAAGCCCGCGAACCGTTCCTTGAAGGTCATGAAATGCTGGAAGCAGAGGATCGTCGTGGGGCACAGCACCGCCACCTGCCGGCCTGCCAGGGCCACCTTGGCCGCGGCGCGCATGGCCACCTCCGTCTTGCCGAAGCCCACATCGCCCACCAGGAGGCGGTCCATGGGGCGGTCGGACTCGAGATCCCCCTTCACCGCCGCAATGGCATCCACCTGGTCCGGCGTCAGTGTGTAGGGAAAGCTGGCATCGAAGGCCGCCATGTCCGGGCCATCCTGGGGGTAGGCATGGCCCTTCTCCAGTTTGCGCTGGGCGTAGATCTTGAGCAGCTCGTCAGCCATATCCCGGATGGCCTTCCTGGCCTTGCGCTTGAGCTTGGCCCAGCTGGCGCCACCCAGCTTGTCAAGGGGCGGCAGGTGCCCCTCGGCACCGGTGTAGCGCTGGATGAGATCCGCCCGTTCCAGGCTCACATTCAGCTGACCGCCGTCCGCGTAGCGCAGCTGGAGCACTTCCTGCTCCTGGCCGCCCACCGTAAGCGTGGCGAACCCCAGGAACTCGCCGATGCCGTGATCCAGATGCACCACCCGGTCGCCGGGCTTGAGATCCCGCAAATCCGAAAGGAAGGCTGCGCTGCGGGACTTCTTCGGGGCCGTGGTGGCCACCTTCCGGCCGAACACTTCGCGCTCGGTGAAGATCACCACGCCCGGTTCCGCCAGGTGGACGCCCGCGCTGAGTGCCAGGTGGATGGCGCGGCAGCCCGGCTCCGCCCCGTGTCCCAGGGGCAGCTCGTGATCGCGCAGGAATTCCTGGAAGCGATCGCGCATGCCCTGGGTGGATCCCGCGAGGAACACACGATGGTTCTTGAGGCTGAGCTCCTGCAGATGCTCGGCCAGTTCCGGCAGGCGCCCCTGGAACTCGCTGGGCGGCAGCGCCGCCAGGGGCACCGTGGCCTCGCTCTGCCACTCGGTGAGCTGAACTGTAGGGCGGCTGGGATCCGCCGCCCGAAAGCGATCCTCATAATCGGGGCACACCACGCCGCCTCGGCGCAGCACCGCCAGCCCTTCCTCGATGCGGACCCGTTCCGCCTCCCGCAGCGAATCTTCCCAGGTCGCTTCCAGACGCACGCGCAGGCAGGGCGGCACCCAGTGCACCAGTTGCCCCTTGGGCTGGCTCAGCAGGGGATGGAACAGTTCCTCGCCAGGGAAGTGGTCGTGGGTGGCCAGCCGGCCTCGCCGGAACGCGAGATCATCTTCGGGTTCCTGGGTGCGATCCGCGCGGGAAGCCACCGCCGCCAGCAGCGCCTCGCCGTTCCCGCGGTCCCCCTCGAAGCGTGGATAGAGCGTGAGAGAAGCCAGAGCTTCGCCCGTGCGGCGCTGGGAATCGGGATCGAAGGGACTGAGCCGTTCCAGCTCGTCCCCGAAGGTCTCCAGACGCAGGGGCTGCTCCAGGTGATCGGGCCAGAGATCCACCACCAGGCCCCTGGAGCTGAACTCCCCGGGCGCTGAAGCCATCTCCACGCGTCGGTACCCCAGGGCCACCAGGGTTTCCAACAGGAGCTCCCGCGGGACTTCCGAGCCAACGCGCAGCTCCAGCTTCTGTTTCTGGAACCACGAGGGATGGGGCAAACTCTCCAGGGCCGTGAGCGGCCCCGTGACCAGCACCTGCACCCGCCGTTCCAGCAGGCCCACCAGGGCAGACAACCGCTCCCGCATCACCATGGCCGGCGGGCTGCTTTCGCCCCCCGCGAAGGGCGCGAAGCCCGGAAAGTGCACCACACCCGCGCCCGGAAGCAGGGCCTGGAGATCCTGCGTCAAAAGGCGGGCCTCCGTCTCGCTGGGCGCATCCACCCACAGGGACTGGAGCCGCCCCTCCCGGCTGATCCACCGCGCCAGGAGCAGCGCCAGCGCCGGCGGCGAGACCCACCGCAGCTTCGCCCCCGGTACCGCGAACCCCGCCAGGGGGCCATCCGCCAGGCGGAGCAGGTCAGTCAGGTCTTGGGACGCAGCGGTCATAGACCTTTCAGAGTGCCCGAACCCAAAGGCAAGGGCGAGGGCGAGGCCTGAGCCTCAGATCTCCCGCACCACCCACTCCCTGGGCATGAGCACGCGGTCCCACCACACGCCCTTGTCGCTGCGCTTGCCCACGGCCAGGAACATGCACACTTCGGCCCCACTGGGCAGGTCCAGCAGGGCCTTGGCGCGCCAGGGATCGAAACCCTCCATGGGACAGCTGTCGTAGCCCTCCGCCCGCAGGGCCAGCATGAGGGTCGCCGCGGCCAGAGCGGTGCTTTTGTGGGCCATGACGCGGACATCGGCCCTGGACATGAGGTTGGGAGTGGGCTTGAACAGCGACGCCAGGCGGCCAAAGGCGCGTTTCATCGGCCCCAGCACGCCAAAAGGCCCCGTGGTATAGACCACGGGGATGATGCGCCGGTAGTAGGAGGCCATGCTCCTGCGGACGCCGCCCCGGGCTTCGAAGGTGCGCAGGATCTCGTCCCGGTTGCGTCGCCAGGTCTCGCGGTGCGTGACGATGGCGAGCAGAAGCGGCGCGGTCCTGGCAGGCACCTGATCCAGGCAGATGGCATTGGCCGTCCGGCGTGCCTCCGGGTCGCGAATGATCACAAACTCCCAGGGCTGGAGGTTGCTGGAACTGGCGGCCAGGCGCGCGGCGTCCAGGGCGCGGTCCAGTACCTCCTGGGGCAGGGCATCGGGCAGGAAGTCGCGCACGGTGCGACGGCTTTCCACGGCTTCATAGAATCTAGGCATCGGGAGCTTCCTCCATGGGGGCTTCTGCCACAGGCTCAGGCGCGGTGAGGCCGAGGCGCAGGCGGAGCCAGGCCCAGGCCTTCCGCAGACTGAAATCCTCCAGGATCTCGAAGAACACAGGCACCACGATGAGCGTGAGCAGGGTGGAGGTGATGAGCCCACCCACCACGGCGCGGGCCATGGGGGCCCGCATCTCGGCGCCCGCGCCCAGGGCCAGGAACAGGGGCAGCATGCCGCCGATCATGGCGAAGCTGGTCATCAGGATGGGACGCAAGCGCACGCTCCCGGCACGGATGATGGATTGGCGCCGGGAAATACCCTCCTCCCGCTGGAGATGCAGCGCGTGATCCACCAGCAGGATGGCGTTCTTGGTGACCAGGCCCATGAGGAGGATCATGCCGATGCTGGTCATCATGGACATGGAATCGCCTGTCACCAGCAGCATCAGCACCATGCCCACCATGGAGAGCGGCAGGCTGGCCATGATGGCGATGGGCAGCTTGAAACTCTCGAACTGGCTGGCCAGCACGAAGTAGATGAAGAACACCGCCAGCAGGAGCGAAGTGCCCATGTAGCCCGCAGTTTCCTTCTGGTCGCGGGTCTGCCCCAGGAACTCCACCCGCACACCGTTGGGAAGCCTTCCGCTGGTCTTCAGTTCCGCCACCTTCTTCGCGGCCCCGGCACTGACCTCGCCCAGGGTGGACCCATCGAAATTGGCGTCCACTTCCACTTCGTCCATGAGGTCGTGGCGCTGGAGCTTCGCGGGCGCAATGCCCTCCTCGAAGCGCACCACCTGGTTGAGCCGCACGAGCGGGTGCCTGCCACCGCCCAGATCCTTGGTGCTCACCACGGTCATGTTGGCCAGCTGGCTGGTGAAGCGGCGGCCCTGGTCCGCCAGGCGAAGGCGGACATCCCGCTGCTCACCCTGTTCATCCTCGTACTTGGCGACCCGCTCGCCATCCACCATGGGGCGCACCATCTGGGCCACCAGGGCCGGGCTCACGCCCAGGTCCGAGGCGGCCTTGCGATCAATGACCAGCCGCAGTTCGGGCTTGCCGCTGTCCAGTCCGGCGGTGACATCCACCGCGCCGGGAACGCTGCGCAGGGCCTCCTTCACCAGGGGTACGGCCTGGACCACGGCCTCCCGGTCCGGCGCCTGCACGGCCACCATGATGGGGTACGCCATGCCCCAGTCGTTGGCCGCCCCTATGGAAGCGTCCACGCCGGGGATGGAGCGGTAGGCCTCGCGGATCTGGCGCCGGATGCTCACCTGGCTGGGGCGGCGTCCTTCCTTCAACTTCACATAGATGCCGCCGGAATCCACGGAGCCATTGAGCCCGGTACCGATGGTGGTGTAGGCGAACTCCACTCCAGGCACGGCCTGGATGGCCTTTTCCAGCGCCAGGGCCTTCTCGCGGGTGGCCATGAGGCTGGACCCGGGCTCAGCCTTGAAGTTGGCCTGGAGGTCGCCCCGGTCGTAGTCGGGCATGAAATTGTTGCCCAGGAGGCCGGAAAGCATCATGGCCAGCACCCAGCTGCCGAAGCCGAGCCCCATGACGGCCCAGCGGTGATCCAGGGCCCAGGTAATGCCCTGTTTGTAGAGGATCTCCCAGCGATCCAGCAGGCGGCTGAAGGCCTCCACGCTGCGCATGATGAGGTTGCGTCCCCGGTAGTGAACATGGCCGTCCTGACTTTTCTCGTGCTCGGGATCAGGCCAGACCGAGCTGAGCATGGGATCCAGCGTGAAGCTCACGAACAGGGATACCGCCACGGCGAAGGCCACCACGATGCCAAAGGGGAAGAAGAACTTGCCCACGATGCCGCCCATGAAGGCCACCGGCACGAACACCGCAAGGATGGAAAGGGTGGTGGCGATGACGGCGGGGCCGATCTCGGCTGTGCCCTCCCGGGCCGCCGTCACATGGTCCTTGCCCATCTCCGCGTGGCGTGAAATGTTCTCGCGCACCACGATGGCATCGTCAATGAGAATGCCGATGGCCAGGCTCAGGCCCATGAGGGTCATGGTGTTCAGCGTGAAATCCAGGGCCCGCATGATGATGAAGGTGGAGATCACGGAAACCGGTAGGGTGAGGCTGGTGATGAGGGTGGAGCGCCAGCTTTTCAGGAAGAAGAAGACAATGATCACCGTGAGCAGGCCACCCACATAGATGGAGGTGTTCACATCCTCCACATTGTTGATGATGAACCTGGCATTGTCCTTGGCCGTGACCACTTCCACACCCTGCTGCGCCAGTTCGGGCTTCAGTTCCTCCAGGGCCTTCCCCACCGCGGTCACCATGGCCACGGTATTGCCTCCGGTCTGCCGCTGGATTTCCAGCGCCACCACATCCTTGCCGCCCAGGCGGGCCAGGCTCCGCCGCTCCCTGATGCCGTCCACCACCGTGGCCACTTCCTGCAGCTCGATGGGGCGCCCAGCCTTGTTGCCCACGATCACCCGGTTGAAATCGGCCACGGACCGAGCCTTGGCATCCACCTTCACGGACATCTCGCGATGGCCCTGCAGGAGGTTGCCGCTCGGGATGGCCAGGGTGTCGCCCCCCAGGGCGTTCTTCACCGCCAGGATGGATAGGCCCTGGGCTTCCAGCTTCTGGGGATCCATCTGCACCAGGATTTCCCGGGTGCTGCCGCCCACCGGATCCACCTTGCCCACCCCTGGAATATTCTCGATGCGCCGCTTGAGAAAATCCTCGGCGATGCGGGTCAGTTCGCGGTCGTTCATCGTCCCGTGACGGGCATCGGGTTTCACCACCAGGGAGAGCACCGGCAGCTGGGCCGGGTCGAACTTGGAAATGACCGGCTCCTCGATGTTGCTCGGCAGGTTGCGACGGATCTGGCCGATCTTGGTGCGCACATCGTTGAGGGCGTTGTCCACATTGCGGCCCAGGTGGAACTGGATCACCAGGGTGCCCAGGCCCTCCTGGCTGGTGGAGCTGATCTCCTTGATCTTCTCGATGGGGTTGACGGCTTCCTCGATCTTCCGCACCACATCCTGCTTGACGGATTCGGGGCTGGCGCCGGGGTAGATGACGGAGACAGTGACGGT
>JBBIHT010000141.1:0-6026 GCA_037446845.1 Geothrix sp.
CCATCTCCGCCTTCCTTCATCGTTGCTGGCAACGCCGGGGCCCCTGGGCCCTGGTCCTGATCCTCGTCCTCTTGGGTGATCTGCTCTGGACTCTGGGAAGGTTCCCGCACCTTCATCGCGACCAGACCTTCACCTCGGACCAGCTCCCCCCGATGGGCGGCCCGGTTCTGGTGCTGGGGGCGGGCGTCTATGGGGATGGCGCTCCCACAGCTGTCCTCGAGGGCAGGCTCCGGACCGCGCTCCGACTCTACCACCTTGGCAAGGTCCGCTGGTTCCTGGTTTCCGGGGACAACCGGCACAACAGCTACAACGAACCCCAGGCCATGCGACGCTGGCTGGTGAAGCAGGGCGTCCCACCCACCCGCATCGTCAGCGACTACGCAGGCTTGCGCACCTGGGACAGCCTGCGCCGAGCCCAGGCCGTGTTCGGCCAGCATCAACTCGTCATCGTCACTTCGGATTTCCACCTGCCCAGGGCCCTGTACCTGGCCAGCCACATGGGGCTTTCGGCCTGGGGCGTCGCATCGCGCACGGACGACCGGCCCTGGGCCTACCGGCTCCGCTACTGGACCCGTGAATATGTGGCCAGGCATCTGGCCCTGTTGGATGTCTGGTTCCCTCCCGACGCGCGCCTGGGCCCCCGGGAGCCCACGCCGGACGACTGGGAATCCCAGCAGTGAGCCAGCCCAGCGACATTGTGATCCTGGCCGCGGCTCGCCTTCCCCAGGGGCGCTATGGCGGCAGCCTGGCTGGCCAGGGGGCCGTGGCCCTGGGCCTGGCGGCCATCCAGGGCTTGCGGCAGGATCCCGCCCTCCCTGCCCCCACCCGATTGGTGTGGGGCTTGGCCCGCAGCCACAGCCAGGGCATGAACCCGGCCCGCACCCTGGCTCTGAGATCCGGTTGCGGTCCCGCGACCCCCGCCTTCACGGTGAACATGGCCTGCGGGTCGAGCCTCCAGGCCCTCATCCTTGCCACCCAGTATCTGCAAGGTGGCGCATCGGGTCCTGTGCTGGTGGGTGGCAGCGAAGCCATGTCGGATACCCCTCACCTCCTGCCCGGCCTGCGATGGGGATTCCATCAGGGACATCGGAATCTCCCGGATGTCATGGAGATGGATGGCCTCCGCTGCCCGGTCACGGGGCTGCTCATGGGCGAAACCGTGGAGCAGCTCGCCCGAAAACGCGGCGTGAGCCGCCAGGAGGCCGATGCCTGGGCCGCTGAGGGGCACCAACGGGCGGCCCGGGCTGACTTCAGCCAGGAACGACTCCACCTGCCCCAGCTCCAGACCGACGAATGCATTCGCCCCACCGTAAGCGCGGACGCGTTGGCCCGTCTGGCGCCGGTGTTCGATGCCCAGGGCCAGATCACGGCGGGGAATGCCTCGGCCCTGGCCGATGGTGCGGCAATCCTGCAGCTGGCCAGGCGCGACCAGGCGGGGGACGCGCGCCCTCTGGCGAGGGTGCTGGGTTGGGCTGAGGCGGGGGTGGCGCCAGAGGACATGGGCGAGGCGCCCGTGCCCGCGGTGCGGCGGTTGTTGGCCGAACAGGGGCTCACCGTGCCCGACATCGCCCTCTGGGAGCTCAACGAGGCCTTCTCCGCCCAGCTGCTGCTCTGCCAACGCCAATTGGGCTTGCCCCTGGATCGCCTAAATATCGCCGGGAGCGGCGTGGCCTTGGGGCATCCCATCGGCGCCACCGGGGCCCGCATCGTGTGCACGCTGGTCCACCAGCTGCGCGTGCGCGGCGGCGGCCTGGGGTTGGCGACCCTGGGCATCGGCGGGGGTCTGGGCTTGGCCCTGCTGCTCGAAGTGGAAGGTTGACCCTAGGGGGCCAGGAGCGCCCGGAGGGCCTGATAGTCGGTCTTGCCTGTGCCCAGGGTGGGGATCTGCTCGATCTTCCGGACCACCCGGATGTTGTGCAGCGAGGATAGTCCCGCCTCCCGGATGGCCGCATTCGCCTCGTCCCGAGGGATGCCCGCCACGGAGAACAGGATCAGATCTGGATTGAGCTCCTGCACCGAGGCCTCCACCGCAAGCATGGGTTCCGTCTCCTCCTCGCCCTGGAAACGATGGGACAGGGCTTCCTCAATGGCCGGCAGGGACACCATCTCGCCGCCCAGTTTCACGAATCGTTTGAGTCGCCCGGCGAAGACCAGCACGCCCCGTTCCTGTCGCACGAGGTCCCCCGTGCGGTACCAGGGGCGGCCCTCGAAGGTCTCGAAAGGGGACTCCACATCCGGGTTGAGATACCCGGAGAAGACGCTGGGGCCGCGCACCAGCAACATGCCGGGTTGCCCAGGTTCCACGCGCCGCCCTGTTTCAAGATCCAGGATCGCCCACTCCACCGAAAGCAGGGGTTTGCCGATGGTGCCGGTGCGGGGATCCTCCTCCCGGTTCACCGAGACCACCGGGGAACATTCCGTGATGCCGTAGCCCTCGAGCACCGTGGTCCGGGGCCAGCGCCGGGCCAGGGTGGCGTAGACCTGGTCGGGACATTTCTCCGCCCCGGACACCACGACGCGCAGGGATTCCAGGTGGCGGTCCTCGGCCATGCGCAGGATACCCCCCAGGAAGGTGGGCGTCCCCACCAGCAGAGTCGCGTGATAGGCCTCAGTGATGCGGGCCAGCATGCGCCCTTCAGTGGGATTCGGGTGATAGACCACCCGCAGCCCCAGCAGCAGGGGAAGGATGGTCGTGGTGGTGAGGCCGAAGGCGTGGAAGGGCGGCAGGCAGCCCAGAACCCGCTCATCCTGCTGGAAATGGATGGCCTGGGAAATATCCCGGATGTTGGCCAGGATGTTGCCGTGGGTGAGGGGGACGGCCTTGGGATGGCTCTCGCTGCCACTGGTGAACAGCACGGCGGCGGGTTCAAC
The DNA here is from genome assembly GCA_037446845.1 of Geothrix sp. GTDB lineage: Bacteria > Acidobacteriota > Holophagae > Holophagales > Holophagaceae > Geothrix. The sequence continues at coordinate 2,872 of JBBIHT010000141.1, forward strand.
TGGTGGCCTGTTCTCCAGCTCGGACCAGTTGAAGTGGGCTTTGAAGGCAGCCAACAGCTTGGTGCGAAGGGTGATGCCTTTTCCCACTTCGTCCAGCAGGACCAGGCGATCCTTGATCACTGAAAGATCCACCCCCTGGGCGTCCAGGCGGCTGATCAGAGTGGAGACCGAAACCACCTGTTTTACGCCCACCAGGTCGAGGCCGAAGCCCAGGTTGCGGGCACCCGCCGTCCAGTTCACCAGGACCGGAGTCTTCCCCGCCAGGAGCAGTGCCAGGTACAGAATGCTGGCGCCTCCCGAGGCAGGCAGCATCAGCCCCACATGGGAGCCTTCCAGGCGCTCAAAGATGGGCTTGAGCACGAAGAGGGCCGTGACCACATCACGATAGGTCCTGATGCCGCTCACCTGATCCGCCACCGCCACGCGGCCGGGATCACGCCGGGCCTGGCGGAGGAACACCTCGGGGATCGAATCCCCCGCAGGCATCTGGATGGGAAGTTCCGTGCGGGAATGAAACCAGGCCGAGGGCACGGCCCGCAACTCGCCCTGGCGGAGGGAAACGGCGGCACCGGTGGCGGCCAGCATCACATCGCCGACGGTCTGCACCGCCGCCGGGTCCCCGCAGGCGTACCCGAAGGCCTGCACCAGCCACTGTTCCAGCTCCCGGTGGGCCAGAGCATCCAGCCCCAGGTCCAGGATGAGATGCTGCTCCTCCCGGATTTCCGAAGCGCCGGTGATGGCCATGAGGTGCCGTTTGACCGCCTCCCTCACTGCGGGCGGAACCGTGCGGACGCTGCCTTCCACATGGGGCCGCGGGGGCTCCGGGAGGGTGCGGGGACGGGGCTCCTCCCAGAACCGGTAGGGCACATGCAGCCGGGGGGAGACCTCCCGGTTCATGTGGGCCTGGAGGCTCTGGTTGAGGGCGCCCCTGCCCTCCTCCACCGGAAGGCCCTGGAGCGGCTGAAATCGGAGCGTCACCGCCCGCCGAGGCATGAAAAAAAACAGGTTCGCACCCAGGTTCAGGGCCGCGCTCAGCAACTGGGTACCCAGGGCCGGGCGGCGGCCATCCGCCGCGCTGAAGGAACTGCCCCACAACCCCTCCAGGCGAACCACCACCACCTGGGACCCCGGCGCACCGCGAAGCAGCAGTTCCACCGAGCTGTTGTCGGAGAGATCCTCTGACTTCTGGCGGGCAAGGCGCCCACCAGGGAAAAGGACCAGGTTTTCTCCAGCTGCCAGCCGCCCGGCCAGGGCCTTCAGTTGAGTTTCCGTGGCCTGGCGACAGTCGGTGGCCCCGGCGGCGGGGTCGGGCAAGGCCGTGGAACCCATGAGGCGGGTCAGCCATCGCAGGGGCCAGGGAGCCGAGTGATCACGCCCGGCGATGACCACTGGCCTGAAGGCATGATGCAGTTCGGCGGCCAGGATGAAGGGATCCAGCAGGGTGGGATGGTTGGCCAAGAAAAGGATGCCGGTCCTGCGGGGTGGGTTGAAGGGCTCCCTGCTGATGCGATACCTCAGCCGCAACAGCGGCCGCCCCAAAAGGCGAAGGAGGGAGGCGATCATGGGACCCCAGGAGTGACCGAAAGGTTGACGGGTGAGCCCCGAATTGTAGCGGGAATCCGCCTGCTGGTCTCAGAGGCGCATCGCCCGGCTTGCCAGGGCACTAAACCTTGGCCGTGAATCTGCGAAGATGAAGCAGGGACCGCCTCGGCCCCATGGAGGCCCCCTGTGACCGAATCCCCCCTGATCCGCCTGCAGGACATCACCAAGATCTACCAGATGGGCGACATGGAGGTGCGGGCCCTGGATGGCGTCAGTCTGTCCATCCAGCGGGGCGAGTATGTGGCCATCATGGGGCCGTCGGGCTCGGGAAAGTCCACCATGATGAATGTCATCGGCTGCCTGGATACGCCCACCAGCGGCACCTATGAGTTGAACGGAAAGCTCGCCTCGGCCATGACCGACGATGACCTGGCCCAGGTTCGCAACGAGGAGATCGGCTTCGTCTTCCAGACCTTCAACCTGCTGGCCCGCACCACCTCCCTGCAGAATGTGGAACTGCCGCTGATCTATGCGGGAAAGACCCCCGCCGAGCGGCACGACATGGCCCACCGGGCCCTGGAGAGCGTGGGTCTCGCCACCCGGGGCGACCACATGCCGAACCAGCTCTCCGGGGGGCAGCGCCAGCGGGTCGCCATCGCCCGGGCCCTGGTGAACGAACCTTCCCTGCTGCTGGCCGACGAGCCTACCGGAGCCCTGGATTCCAAGACCAGTGTGGAGATCATGGCCCTCTTCGAGGAGCTGTATCAGCGCGGCAATACCATCATCCTGGTCACTCACGAGGAGGACATCGCCCGCCATGCCCACCGCATCGTGAAGCTGCGGGACGGCCTCATCACCCATGACGAACCGAACAGCCCCATCAGCTCCGAGGAGCACATGGCACACCTGAGACTCTAGGCACTCCAGGCTGGCCCCATGCAGAAGCTGCTCGAAGGCCTTCACCATTTCCAGACCCGGATCTTCGCCTCCCACCAGGATCTGTTCGAACGCCTGGCCCGGGAGCAGGCGCCGGAAACCCTGTTCATCACCTGTTCCGATTCGCGCATCAGCCCGAACCTCATCACCCAGACCCAGCCCGGGGAACTCTTCATTCTCCGCAATGTAGGCAACCTCGTTCCCCCCTGCGACAGTGGCGATGGCATGGCTGCCGGCATCGAGTTCGCGGTGGATCGCCTCCGGGTCAGGGACATCATTATCTGCGGTCATTCCAATTGCGGGGCGATGGCCGCCATTTCCAGTTGCCAGTGCCTCGACCACCTGCCGCACCGCCTGCTTGGGCGCATCGGCCTCGCTGCGCTGCGCGACGCGCTTCCACGTGGTGATCTGTCCGTTCAGCTGGGCGTTTTCGGCTTGGGCCCGCGCCAATGCCTGCTGTACGCGCAGCAGCTCGGCGCGGGCGTCGTCGAGCTCACGGCGGGCCTGGGCCTGCTGGATGACCCCCGCCACGACGGCTTGGGCAGGCCGCGCCGGCCCTGCGGCGCTCTCTGCCACGGGTACAGCCACTTCGGTATCGACAGCCGGCTGTAGCCCGCTGTCGCGAGCCCGGCCCTCGACCGCGTCCAGCGCGGCGCGCAGGGCGGCATCCCAGTCGG
>JBBIHT010000142.1:0-5913 GCA_037446845.1 Geothrix sp.
CTGCGCCGGTCTGTGGGGATACTGCGATTCATGCGGAAATCTGCATCGAATCCAAATTGGAGACGGGAAAAACCGGGGGCCGGGGTCTGCATGCTAGATTGAAAGGTGCTAGACGACTTCCCCTTCGCGAGGAGTGCCTTTGGCCGTCCGTTCCGACCTATCCACGCCCCGCACGAACCTCACCCGAGAACAGCGCATTCGGTTGTTCCGTACCATCTATGCGGCCCGGCGCATTGATGAAAAAGAGATCACCGGCAAGCGGCAGAACAAAGTCTTCTTCCAGATCAATGGTGTGGGCCACGAGGCGGTGCAGGCCGCAGCAGCCCTGGTATTCCGCCCTGGCCACGACTGGTTCTTCTTCTACTATCGGGATCGCGCCCTGGCCTACGGGCTGGGGTATACCGCCAGGGAGATGTTTCTGGGCTCCGTGGGTGCCGTGGACGATCCCGCCAGCGGCGGTCGCCAGATGCCCAGCCACTGGGGGCACAAGGCGCTGAACATCTTCACCACCTCCAGCCCAACGGGCAGCCAGTTCCTTCAGGCGGTGGGAGCGGCCGAGGCGGGGCTCAGGGCCGAGCAGGGCGGACTGCAGGAGGCGCTGGGCATCCGGTCGGACGAGGTGGTCCTGGTCTCCACGGGTGATGGCACCTGCAGCCAGGGCGAGTTCTGGGAAGCCATCAGCAATGCGGTGAACCTGCGCCTGCCGGTGGTGTTCCTGGTGGAGGACAACGGCTATGCCATCAGCACGCCCAGCGAAGTGCAGTACCCGGGCGGCAATGTGGCGGCCCTGCTCAGGGGCTATGAAGCGCACGGGCTGTTGGTGCTGGATGAGGTGGATGGCTGCGATCCCATAGCCAGCTACGAAGCGCTGCAGGCGGCGGCCGACCATGCCCGGGCCCGCAAAGGCCCCGCGTTGGTGCGGGCGAAGGTCATCCGTCCCTACAGCCATTCCCTGTCCGACGACGAGCAGCTCTACAAGTCCAAAGCCCAGCGCGAGGCCGAAGCCCTGCGAGATCCCGTGCCGACCTTTGCCCAGGTACTGGTGGCGTCCGGTGATCTCACCGACCTGCAGCTGCAGATGCTGAAGGACGAGATCCAGGCAGAGGTGGATGCAGCCTGGGACGAGGCCGATGCCGCCCCCAGCCCAAGGTCCGGCAGCTACTACGAGCACCTTTACAGCGAAACGGTGGATCCCACCTCCCGCGCCTTCGATACGGAGGCGACCGCAGGAGACCAGGCTGTGGGCTCCAAGACCATGATTGACCTCATCAACACGACCCTGAAGCAGGAGATGGCCCGTGATCCCCGCATCCTGGTGTTCGGCGAGGATGTGGCCGATGCCAGCCGCGCCGAAATCCTGGATGAGGTGAAGGGCAAGGGCGGCGTGTTCAAGGCTACCCATGGGCTTCAGCGGCAGTTCGGCGCCCATCGCGTCTACAACGCGCCCCTGGCCGAGGCCACCATCATCGGGCGGGCCATCGGCCTGGCGGCCCGTGGATTCAAGCCGGTTGTGGAGATCCAGTTCTTCGACTACATCTGGCCGGCCATGCAGCAGCTCCGCAATGAGTTGCCGACAATCCGTTGGCGCTCCCACGGAGCCTTCCAGAGCCCCATGGTGGTGCGCGTGCCCATCGCGGGCTATCTCACTGGCGGCGCCACCTACCACAGCCAATGTGGGGAAAGCTCCTTCACCCATGTTCCCGGCCTGCGGGTGGTCTGCCCCAGTACGGCCCTGGATGCGGCCGGCTTGCTGCGCACCGCCATCCGCTGCGAGGATCCCGTACTGTTCCTGGAGCCCAAGCACCTCTACCGCCAGACCCACAACAAGGGTAATGATCCTGGGCCCGAGTTCATGATCCCTTTCGGCAAGGCTCGCACCATCCGCGAAGGAGCCAGCCTGTCCGTCATCACCTACGGCTGCACGGTGCATCGCGCCCTGCAGGCGGCCCGGGAGGCGGAGAAACAGGGCATCTCCGTGGAGATCATTGACCTGCGCACCCTTAATCCCTACGACTGGGATGCCATCGCAGCCTCCGTGAAGAAGACCCATCGCGTCATCGTCGCCCATGAGGACACTCTCAGCTGGGGCTACGGTAGCGAAATGGCCGCCCGCATCGCGGACGAGCTGTTTTTCCACCTGGACGCCCCCGTGCGCCGGGTGGCGGCCAAGGATACCTGGGTGGCCTACCATCCGACCCTGGAGGACGAAATCCTGCCCCAGGCCGCCGATTTCTTGGAGGCCTATCAGGCCTTGATGGCGGTCTGAAATTTCAGTGGCCAGGCCCTCGCCCCGATAGGATGGTCAGGATCCTGGAGGAACTATGCGCGTGCGACCCATCGCCTTTGCTCTCCTTGCCAGTTCAGCAGCCTTTGCCCAGCTGGGGGCGCCCTTTCAGCCCGCATCGGCGCCGGAGCGCAGCTTCACCTTCGGGGCGCAGAGCTATGGCCCCTCCTTCACGGGCCATTTCAACGGGATCCAGGACGGCCAGCCCATCGCCCTCGATCTGGAAGGGGATCTGGGCCTGGGCAGGGACAAGACCACCCCTGGCTTCTTTTTCGACTACCAGGGCCCCCGCTTCGCCTTCCAGGTGTCCTCCGGTAGCGCGGAATACCGGGGCGATCGTATCGTGACCCGCACCGTGACCTTGGATGGCGTGGACTACACCGCCGGCACCCGCGTCCAGTCCCATGTGAAGCTGGCCAGCGTGGAAGGGGTGTGGACCATCAAGTTCCTGCGCCGTCCCGAGGCCTGGCTGGGCCTGGACCTCGGCGTACAGGCCTGGACCATGGATGTGGACGCGGCCGGTACGCCACCCCTGCCCCTGACCCCGGTGGCCTCCAGCACCTCCATCAAGGCCCCCATTCCCCAAATCGGCCTGTCCGGGGGCAGCCGGGGGTTCCATGGGGCCGTGGAATCCAAGGCCTACATTCATTATCTGGGCGCCAAGGGGGCCAAGTACACCCTGCTGGGCGCCGATCTGCGGGTGTTCCCGGTGCGCTGGTTCGGCCTTCGGATCTTCTATGAGGGCAGCACCTTCGATGTGCCGCGGGGTTCGGTGAATGACGACCTGGAGTTCCGCCTGGACCGGAAAGGCCTGGGGTTCGGGGGCGTGGTTCGGTTCTGATGAACGATTTTTCAGAAAAAAAAAGCTTGAACGCCCCAATCCTGTCATGCTGAACCGCGTGACCCGTGCAGTGCGGAAATCACATATGCAATGACGGCCTTGTCTGGGGAAAGTCATCGCTTCAACTACACCAGACATCGCAGGAATCAATCATGGCTCAGGGAACCGTCAAGTGGTTCAACGCTGAAAAGGGCTTCGGCTTCATCACCCCCGATGAGGGCGGTGCCGATCTTTTCGTCCACCACACCGCCATTCAGGGAGGCGGCTTCCGCACCCTGGACGAGAATCAGCGCGTCAGTTTTGAAGTCGCCCAGGGCCAGAAGGGCCCCCAGGCGACCAATGTGCAGAAGCTCTAAGGCTCTAGATCTCTACCCCTACCGTTCCAATTGACAGGCGGCCCGCGAGGGCCGCCTTCTTTGTTCCAATTATTGAGAGATCCAGGCGCATCTCTGTCTAGCCTGCAGTCACATTGATGGGTAGTCCAAGGCAAGGAACCGCCTGTCCTTCAAACTGGCTTGGAGCCTTCCTCGGGCCTCGTCTCTATGCTTTCCTTGAAGTTCATCGAAGGCCCCCTGTTCTGCCACGGCCTCCCAAAGGTTGGGCTGGAGGGCCAAGGCCCTCTTGAGCTGGCTCGATCCAGCTTCGATCCATTGCGTTGGAACTTCCTTCTGCTTCATGGCCCATTCGGCCCGGTACCGGTTCCCTCGTGCAAGTGCCAGCCAGAGTTCAGAGGCATTCTTCTTGACTGAAAGGCCGCGGCGGGCCGCGTCTTCAGCCTGGGACAGGGCATCTAGCGGAGAGGTGCCTTGGGTGAGGGTCCGATGGGCGTCCTCGAGTCCCACCAAGGCCCCCAGCTGATACAGGCGAAAGTCCGAGGCGTTGAGTTTCAGACCGGCCAAGAGGGAAGCGCGTGCCTGTTGGAGGAGCGGGCGGGGATTCTCTCCGTGTTTGATGAGACGGGCCTGGGTCAGACTAACCTCGGCCATGGTCAGATGGGTATGAAAGTGCATTGGGTTCGTTTGGACTGCCTGGTCGGCGGATTGTTTGGCCAAGCGAAGCTCTGATTCAGGATTGCTCCCTTGAGCGTTGGCCACAAGCGCCCTCAACGCATGCACCTGGGCCAGGTAGAGATGGGGGTAGACGGATCGAGGGTCCAGCCTCCGGTTGTCTTCCAGTCTCCTCTGGGCACGATCAAGGAGGGCCGCAGGATCCTGGCCCTGCGCGAAAGCCCATTTTGCGTGGGTGAGGAGGACCATGCCATGGACGATGCCATGGTACGAGTAGAAGGGCAGGTCCTTCCTTTCCGCGCTAGTCTGCAGGATCGTTTCGGCGCTCTCAAACACGGGGAGTGGGTTCAGTCCCCGGGACGCCAGAGCCCTTGCCTTGAGGGCTGCAGCCTGGGTTCGTATGAAACCATCCGCGGTGTAACGCCGGTCTGCTTCCGCCAGGCTAGGGAGCGGATCCTCCCCTCTTCGCCACTGGCCATCCGCCAGAATCCAATACAGATGGCCCAACCATTCCAGGTTTCCGGCGGCGCGGAGTTGCGCCTCATCCGGCAGGAAGAGGTTCACAGATTCCTTCATGAAGGGCCGAACATCGAGGCCCATTCGTAGCATAAGAAATCCGCGGCGAGCTCGGGAGACCAGCCTCCGAAGGAGAAATACTGGATCATCCTTCTTGATCAGGAGGGCCTGTGAGCAGAAGGCATCCGCTTGCTCGAAGATGTCTAGAGCTGGTTGTCCATAGTCGGCTTGATATCGGGCGACAGTCAAAAGCCTATCCATCTCGCAGGCGTAGATTCGTTCGTCGCTGGGGCCAATTTTCTCCGCAGCTTGTAGAGCCATCCTGCTTTCCTCTAGAGCGCTTTCCCATTCATCCGGGCGGGGCTTGGGGCCTGAAAGTCCAAGCGGCAGGGCTAGCCATGCTCTGGCCTCCAGGAGCTTTGCCTCGTACATCCAGGGCCTGGATACGATCGCCTCCCGGCATTTCTGGATGCAAAGCCTGTGATCTCCCTTCAGCATGGCCACTTGGGCCTCTCCGAAGGTCGCGTCCTCCTGGATTTGGCCCTGGGCCAACCGAAAAAAAGGCAGTGCCTTGCCCAAAAAACGAGTTTGAAGCTGCTCCAAGTCGGTCGTTGTCTGGGGTCCTCTCAATGATCGTATTCTGGAGGCCTCGGCTAAATACAGTTCCAGGATCGTCGTTCCCAAGGCATAGGCTACCTCCGGGGATCGGAAGCCCAAACGCCAGGATTCCTGCAGGTCTTTCTCCGCAGCGGGAAACTCGCGCAGCACCAGGTGCCCGCGTGCCAAGGCGTAATGGCCAGGCCCCTCAGCCACTGAGCCCAGGCGCGTTATGGCATCCTGGATTTTATCCATCTCCTGTCTCACCTGGCCTTCGGCAGGCCGAATATCGTGGATTGGCAACATTCGTTCGATTCGCAGTAACTGCTCAACCGCTCGGACCTGCAAGGCAAATCGTTGAGTCAATTCAACCTGTATGCGCGCTCTTCGCCCTGCGTGAATATTCCAGCCCACCAGGCCTGTCGTCAGCAGGACCCCCAGGGTGATGGAGATGGTGAGGGCGGGATAGCGCCTGACCTTTCGCCAGGCAAGGTCCAACACGCTGGGTGGGTGCGCTTTGATGGGTTCTCCAGCCAACCAAAGCCTGAGATCCTCCTCAAGCGCAGAGGCGGAAGCGTATCGTCGGGCCGGTTCAGGCTCCAGGCACTTCATGAGGATGGTGTCTAGATCCCGCGGAAAGGCCGAATCGAGACGGCTGAGTGAGTGGA
>JBBIHT010000143.1:0-5893 GCA_037446845.1 Geothrix sp.
AACATTGACCCCGCCCGGGCCCGGGGCACACAATCAGGGGGTTCGGGAGGACCCATGCGTGGGTATGCGCCAATTCTGCTGTTGATCCTCATTGCCCTGGTGCTGCCGCCTCTGGTCTGGACCCTCTCCAAGCTGTTGCGCCCCACCTTCCCCAGCGCCAATAAATATGCGGCCTACGAGTGCGGCATCACCACCACCACCGGGGCCAGGGAGAAGTTCAGCGTCCGCTACTACCTGGTAGCCGTGCTGTTCCTGGTGTTCGATGTGGAAACGGTCTTCCTGATGCCCTGGGCCATCCAGGCCAAGCAATTGGCGGTGTTCGGCCTCATCGAAATGGGCATCTTCCTGTTCCTGCTGCTGTTCGGATACGCCTACATCTGGTCCAAGGGAGCCCTCACATGGGAGTAAACCAACCCTCTGCCCTGGAGCAAGTGCTGATCACCACCAAGGTGGAGAAGGTCATCAACTGGGCCCGGGCTTCGTCCGTGTGGCCCATGACCTTCGGACTGGCTTGTTGTGCCATCGAGATGATGGCCGCCGGTGCCAGCAAGTTCGACTTCGATCGCTTCGGCGCGGGGATCTTCCGGGCCACCCCCCGGCAGAGCGACCTGATGATCGTGGCGGGCACCGTGACCTACAAGATGGCCCCGGTCATCAAGAAGCTCTACGACCAGATGCCCGAGCCCAAGTGGGTCATCGCCATGGGATCCTGCGCCACGGCAGGCGGCCCCTTCGACTCCTATCACACCATCCAGGGGGTGGACAGGATCGTGCCGGTGGATGTCTATATCCCCGGCTGTCCGCCTCGGCCCGAGAGCCTGATCTATGGATTCATGAAGCTGCAGGACAAGATCATGACCAGCAGCCTGGCGGATCGGTACAAGGACATTTTCGAGGAGGTCGGCTGATGTCTGAACCGAATACTCCAGAGGTTCCGCCGGCGGAGGCGCCCTCGGGGCCCTACCGGTACGACCTGGCGGCCTCACCTCAGCGCCAGATCGTCCTGCCCAAGACGGCTCCCGTGCCAAGCCTGGCCACCTACAAGGCCGAGGTCCTCGCCCAGGCGGCGGCGGACGAGGCCAAGTGGCAGAAGCAGCTGGCTGATTTCGAGGTGGCCAAGGCCAAGGCCGAGGCCGAGGGCAAGGATGCCCCCAAGGCTCCCGTCAGGGCCGTGCCCCGCAAGGACGACAACGATCTGAAAACCCCCTGGCCGGTCGAGGCCGTGGATCCAGACCTGCTCAGCCTCCAGGGCCTCCTGGGCGACCGGGCAGAGGAAATCTTCCAGCAGGCCGGCGAACTCGTTTGCCAGGTCAAGAAGGAGGCCATCCTGGAGGCACTGGAACTCTGCCGGGACGAGGGTGACCTCAGGTACGAGATGCTGGCGGACGAATGCGCCACCCACTACCCCGCGGGCAAGGACTTCACCTTCTCTGTGGTCTATCACCTCACCAGCATCAGCCGCCAGAAGCGCCTGCGCCTGCGCATCCTCATCCCCGAGGGCTTCGCACCCGCCAGCGCCTGCGAGATCTACCCCAGCGCCAACTGGATGGAGCGGGAAATCTACGACATGCTGGGCATCCGCTTCACCGGCCACCCGGACATGACCCGCATCCTGTGCCCGGAGGACTGGGAAGGCTATCCCCTGCGCAAGGAATATCCCACCGTGGGCTGGGGCCAGCGGGACATTGACTTCCGCGAGGACCGGGGCGGAGTGCTCAACCGGATTGCCATGACGACGGCAGGTCAGCTGGGCATCAACCTCAAGCAACCGAAAGCTGACTAGGAGCGGATGGTGTTCAAGAACGAGGAAATGGAGATCAACCTCGGGCCCCAGCACCCCTCCACCCATGGTGTGCTCCGGGTCAAGCTGCGGCTTGATGGCGAAACGGTCGTGTCCTGCAAGCCCGTGATCGGCTATCTGCATCGCGGCGTGGAAAAGATCTGCGAGAACAAGTCCTATTTCCAGGGCCAGGTCTGGACCGACCGCATGGACTATGTGGCCTCCATCAGCAACAACCTGGGCTGGGCCGAGGGCGTGGAAAAGCTGTTCGGCATCGAGGTGCCGCGCCGTGCCAAGTACATCCGCACTCTGCTCACCGAGCAGAACCGCCTCGCTTCCCACCTGTTGTGGCTGGCCACCCACGCCCTGGACATCGGGGCCATGACGGTCTTCCTCTATGCCTTCCGGGAACGCGAGTACCTGCTGGACCTGTTCGAATCCTTCTGCGGCGCCCGCCTCACCACCACGGCCTTCCGCATCGGCGGCCTCCGCGAGGATCTGCCTCCGGGGTTCATCAAGCAGGCCCAGGTCTTCCAGGATCGTTTCCTGGATTGCGTGGATGAGTACGAAACCCTGCTCACCGAGAACCGCATCTGGAAGAAACGCACCATCGGCGTGGCACGGTTGAACGCCGAGGATTGCATCGCCCTGGGCGTGACAGGTCCCGTGCTTCGGGCCGCAGGCGTTCCGTACGACATCCGCAAGGCCTTCCCCTATGCCGCCTATGGGGAAATGGCGTTCGAGGTTCCCACCCGGACTGAGGCCGACACCTATGCCCGGTACCTGGTCCGCCTCGCCGAGATGCGGCAGAGCCACCGCATCATCCAGCAGTGCCTGGAAGGACTGCCGGAAGGCCCGGTCATGGCCAAGATCCCCAAGATCCTCAAGTCCGAAGTCAACGAGGTCTACCATCCCATCGAGGCCCCCAAGGGCGAGCTGGGCTACTACTTCGTGGGGGAGAAGGGCGGCACCATGCCCTACCGCATGCATGTGCGCGCCCCCAGTTTCGTCAACCTGCAGGCCCTGCCCAAGATGGTCGAGGGGCGCCTGCTGGCCGATGTCATCGCCGCCATCGGCACCCTTGATGTGGTGCTGGGCGAGATTGATCGCTGACCCGCCTTTTAGTTGCCCTGCCGCCTGAATGCCCGCTGAGGAAGTCCCATGCCGAGCCAAGCCATCCCGATGACCCTGACCCAGACCCTGACCATGGGCCTGATCCAGATCCTCGCGGTTCTGATCGCGGTGTTCATCATGGTGCCGCTGCTCACCTTCGCCGAGCGCAAGGTGATCGGCTACATGCAGGTGCGCCTGGGCGCCACGCGCCTGGCGGGGGGGCATGTGGGCATCACCGGGCCCATGAACCGTGCCATGTGGGCCATGGGCAAGGTGCCGATGCTTTCCCTCCTCCGCGGCCTGCCCATTTTCATCGCCGATGCCCTGAAGCTCATCACCAAGGAGGACATCATCCCCGCCAAGGCCGATCGGGGCGTGTTCACCCTGGCGCCGATCATCTCGGTCATGGCCGCCTTCGGCGTCTTTGCCGCCGTGGCCTACTTCCCGGGCACCCTGTTCGTCTTCCCCAAGGGCTTTCCCATCGTCGGGGGTCTCCCCTTCCAGGGCTTCATCACGGATGTGAATGTGGGCCTGCTCTTCATCCTGGGACTGGCCTCCGTGGGCGTGTACGGCATCGTCCTGGGCGCCTGGGCCTCCAACTCCAAATACCCGCTGCTGGGCAGCCTTCGATCCGCAGCCCAGATCATCAGCTACGAAGTGCCACTGACCCTGAGCCTTCTTGTGCCGGTACTCCTCTCCGGCAGCCTCAACTTCAAGGACATGGCCGTTGCGTTGGCCACGGGGCAGGGGCTCAGCCCCCTGGCCATCATTCCCTTGTTCATCGGTTTCTTCATCTACCTGACCTGCGGCTTCGCTGAAACCAATCGCGTGCCCTTCGACCTGGCGGAGGCGGAAACGGAGCTGGTCGCCGGTTTCCACACCGAGTACTCGGGCATGAAGTTCGGCTTCTTCTACCTGGCTGAATACGCCAACATGATCGTGGTGTCGGCACTGGCGACGGCCTTCTTCCTGGGTGGCCACTTCCTGCTGCCCTTCGGATTGCAGCGCTTCGTCCCGGCCTCGGCCCCCTTCATCGGCCAACCGAGCTTCCTGTTCTTCTTCCTGAAGGTGTGCCTCATCCTCTTCGCATTCCTGTGGGTGCGGGCCACGCTGCCCCGCTACCGCTACGACCAGCTCATGGATGTGGGCTGGAAATGGCTGATTCCCCTGACCCTCGTGAATCTCTTCGTCGCGGCCCTCATCCGCTTTGCCTTCTGAAGGAGGGTCCATGGGCTTCCTGAAAACACTCCTTCCCGGCGATATCGCCGCCGGCCTTGCCCTTACAGGCAAGTACTTCGGCCGGGTCTTCTTCTCGGCCAACCGGAAGAAGATCCGCACCCAGTTGAAGCATTTCACCCAGGAATACCCGGAGGTGAAGGTCCGCCTTGCGCCCCGGTACCGGGGGCGGCTCACCATGCTCAAGGACGAGCAGGGCGAGATCAAGTGCGTCTGCTGTCTGGCCTGCGAGAAAATCTGCCCCACCCAGGTCATCAGCATCGAGAAGGGCAAGAAGGAAGGGCGCAAGATGCCCTTCCCCGTTCGCTATGACTTCGAGATGGAGCGCTGCATTTTCTGCGAGTTCTGCGTGGAAAGCTGCGGGTTTGATTCCATCATCCTCAACCACCAGTTCGAGCTGGCCGGATACAACCGCGAGGACTTCTCCCTGGGGCTGGAAGGCACCAGCCAGAACATGTTCACCGCCTCGCCCGTGGGCCACCACAGCGTGGCCGAGGACGAGAAACGCTGAACCCGAGGGAAGACCACCGCTTTATTGCATCATTCGAGGAAGTCCCATGGAACATCTCCTTCAAGTCATTGGCCAGAACATGTTCGCCAGCTTCGGGGCCCTCGCCCTGGCTGGTGCGGGGTTCATGGTGATCAGCCGCAGCGCCGTGCACAGCGTGCTGGGCTTCCTCTTCGCGATGCTTTGCGTCGCCGGCTGCTTCCTTTCCCTGGAGGCCGAGTTCCTGGGCATGGCCCAGATTCTTGTCTACGCGGGTGGCATCGTGGTCCTGTTCCTCTTCGTCGTGATGCTGGTCGAGCTGAGCAAATACAAGGAGAAGGGGCTTTTCCAGCTGCAGTCCCGCTATGCCATCGCCGTGGTGGCGATCGGCGCAGCCGGTTTCCTGGCGATGTTCCGGAAGGCCTTTTTTGGAACCCCGGCGCCCGAGGCGCTGGTGCTCCGGCCTGAACTTGCGCGAGGCCTGGATGTGCCCCAGCAGAATGCCCAGGCCATCAGCCGCAGCCTCTTCGCGGACAACCTGCTGCCCTTCGAGATCCTGAGCATCGTGCTCCTGGTGGCCCTGGTGGGCGCCCTGGTCCTCGCAAAAAAGGAGCGAGTGTGATGCCAAGCCTCAATGCGGTACTCCTGGTTTCCTTCCTGCTGTTCTCCATCGGCGTGGCGGGCATCCTGATCCGCCGCAATGCCCTGATCATCCTCATGTGTGTTGAGCTCATGCTCAACGCCGCCAACATCAACTTCATCGCCTTCGCCCGTCACTACGGTTCCGCTACGGGGCAGGCCTACGCCCTGCTGGTCATGGGTTTCGCCGCGGCCGAGGTCGCGGTGGGCCTGGCGCTGGTGGTGGCCCTCTACCGCAAACGGGACACCGTCCAGGTGGACGACATAAACCTGCTGAAGGGGTGAAACGACCATGAGCCCAGAATCCACCATGGCCCACGCAGCCCTCACCGCGGTTTCCCAGCCCAGCCAATGGCTGTGGCTCATACCCTTCCTGCCGTTCTTCGGTTTCCTGATCAACGGCCTCAGCGGCCGCCGACTCCGCAACACCGCCTTGGTGGACGCCCTCGCCTTGGGCAGTGTAGCCCTGGCGTTCATCCTCACCCTCTGGCACTTCGTCCTGCTGACTGGCCTGCCGGGCGACGGGAGATCTCTACACCAGAGCATTTGGACCTGGCTCAGTGTGGGCGGCGCCCATGTCTTCGGCGGCATGACCACCTATCGCATCGAATGGGCCTACAAGTTCGATGTCCTCAGCG
>JBBIHT010000144.1:0-5881 GCA_037446845.1 Geothrix sp.
GCGCACTTCCATGAAGATGGCCCGCGTTCGCGGGCCATCTTTTTAGAGCATCCTGAACAGGACTTTGACCACCCGATCCCCTCATGAACCCTGAACTCGACGCCCTCGAATTTCCCGAAGCCATCCGGCTGATCCAGGCCGGGGCCCGCACTCGCCTGGCTCAGGCAACCCTGAGGGCCATGCGCCCCGGCGATGGGCAAGGGAGCATCCGGCGCCTGCATCAGATGGAACTGGAGGAGGTCTGGCGCCAGGGTCCAGAGCGCCTTCCGATGTTCGCCCTGGACGAGGCCCTGGACGAGCTGCTGAATCCCGCGGGCTGGCTCCTGCCCGAGCACTGGCGACAGTTGCGAGACGGCCTGGTGGCCCTTGGCCAGCTGCTCCAGACCCTTGGCACCCTCTCCTGGCCCGAGGACCGGCCGGTTCCGACAGGGAGCCATCTGGGCATTGATCGCCTTCAGGTCACGGCGATGCTTCTGCCGGACCCTGCCCCGCTGGCCCAGCGGTTGGCCCGCAGTTTCACGCCGGATGGCCAGCTGGATCCCCTGCGCATCCCGGCCCTGGCCAGCCTGCACAGGCATCGCCAGGAGGCCTTCCAGGCCGTGCAGGCGCGCCTGCAGAAATACCTCCGCACCCTGCCGGAAGCCTTCCAGGAAGCGGTGATCGTGGAGCGGAACGGCCGCTTCTGCCTGCCCGTCCGCTCCGAGCGCCGGGGCTCCCTGCCCGGCCTGGTGCTGGATCGCAGCAGCAGTGGTTCGACGCTGTTCCTGGAGCCGCTGGAGGCCGTCCCCCTCAACAACGCCTTCGTGGAGGCCGAGGGCGAGTACGGCCAGGCGGTCCAGGCGTTCCTGAGGGACCTGCTCGCGGACCTGCGCACCCATCGCGAGGATTTCCTTCGCTGGCGGGACCTGCAGGCCCAGGCGGACCAGGCCATGGCCCTGCTCCGCTGGGCCAGCCTTTGCGAAGGGATCCTGCCCGACCTGGAAACCGACCCCCTGCGGGGCCGGCTCTGCCTGCTGGACGCTCGCCACCCGCTTCTGTTGCCTGGGGTGCGGGCCGCCATGGGCCTGGACCCCCTGCCTCATCCGGTGGTGCCCCTGAATCTGGTGCTGGAAGCCGAGCGCCCGGGACTGGTGATCTCGGGCTCCAATACAGGCGGCAAAACCGTTGTCCTGAAGACCGTGGGCCTGCTGTCCGTGCTGGCCGCCTGCGGCTGTGCGGTGCCCGCACGGCCTGGCTCCCGATTCCCGGCCCTGCCCAGCCTCCACGCTGACATCGGGGACCACCAGACGCTCACCGGAAGCCTCTCGACCTTCAGTAGTCATATTCTGCATTTAATAGAGATCCTGAAAAGCGTTCAGGATGGCGGCTGCGTCCTGCTGGATGAGCTGGGCACCGGCACGGATCCCAAGGAGGGGGCCGCCCTGGGCATTGCGGTGCTGCAGGCCCTGTCCCGTCGTCGCTGCTGGATTCTCTGCTCCACCCACCTGGGCGAGATCAGCCAGTGGGCCCTGCGCCATAACCGGTTCCAGAACGCCTCTGTCCAGTTCGATGAGGAGCGGCTGGCTCCCACCTACCGCCTGCTGCTGGGACAGCCCGGACAGAGCAGGGCCCTGGCCATCGCCGCGCGCCTGGGCCTGCCCGGACCGGTGCTGGCCCAGGCCGAGCGGGTGCTGGGCCAGCGGGAGCAGGACTGGCGGGATCTGCTCCGGGAACTGGAGGCGGAGCGCACCCGGCTGCTGGAAGCCACCGAACACCTCCAGCGCCAGCAGGCCACCGCCGAACACGACCGCGAGGTGCTGCGCCAGCGGGAGGACAACCTGCGCAGGGACCGGGAGGCTTTCCAGCGGGATTCGGGTGACAAGGTGGCCCGGGTCCTGGCGTTCCTGGAGCATGAAGGCCGCCGCCTGGTCAAGGAACTCAAGGACCGCCAGCGAACCGCCGAGGTCAATCCCGACCGCCTGGGGCAGGAAGCCCAGGACCGGGTCAAGCGGCTGCGTCGGCTCGCCGAGGCCGAGCTGGCCACGGCCCGACCCAAGACGCCCCGGCCAGAGCCCGGGGAGATTCGCCTGGGGTACTTCGGCCGCCATCGGGGCCTGGGCCTGGAAGGGCGGATCGTCGCGCTGCAAGGGGAGCGGGCCACCCTGGAGACACCCCAGGGACGGCGCTTCGAGTGCCATCGGGCCGAACTGGATCCCATCGCGGCTCGGGAGGCCCTCCCCAGGCCCTCCGGCCGGGTCCGGGTCCGGGCCGAGGTCCAGGATCTGGATTCCGAGCTGAACCTCATAGGCCGGGCCAGCGACGAAGTGGACAGCGAGATCTACCGCTTTGTGGAGGAGGGCCTGGCCGCCGGGTTCCGCACCCTGCGCATCGTCCACGGCCATGGGACGGGTCGCCTCAAGGCCGCTGTCCGGGAAGCCTTGGGAGGTCATCCTGCCATCGCCCGGGTGGAGGACGCGCCCCAGGCCCAGGGGGGGGCCGGGGCGACGCTTGTCACGCTCCGCTGAGCGGGCGCACATTATTCAACCCAGCCAGCGCGCCTACCGATGGGGTGACATACCTCTTAGGGGCGCACCATGAACTTCTGGGACAGTCTGAACATCCGAAAGAAGCTGCTCTATTCCATTGTTGCCCTGGCGGTGGTGCTGGGCCTTTCGGCCACGGTGGTCTCCATCTGGCAGCTGAACAGCACCCTGAACGATGGCCTCCGGGAAAAGGGCGAGAGCCTGGCCGCCCTGGTGGCCGACAGCATCCAGTCCGGCGTGCAGTTCGAGGACATAGGCCTGGTGGAACGGGGTCTGGACGGCATGAAGAATGACCAGGACATCACCCAGGCGGCCCTGGTCTCCCGGGACCCTGCCACCCAGGCCGCCAAGGTGGTCACCAAGTCCAAGGCCAAGGCCAACCAGATGGACCTGACTCCCTTCGCCGCGGCCCTGGTGGAAGCTGCCGCCAACCAGGACCTGACCCACAGGAACCTGATCCAGGAAAGGGGCGGCTTCATGGTGGTCAGCGCCCTCGTGAAGATAGAGGGGGCCCCCGTCAATTCCTATGTCATGTTGGTGCTCAATCGCGACGGCCTGCGCAGGAGCCAGCTGAAATCGGTCCTCGGCATGGCCGTGCTGGGTCTGGTAATGCTGGGCATCGGCGTGGGCTTCGCCTACCTGATGGGCAATGCCCTGGTCACGCCCATCGAGAACATCCAGTCGCGCATGCGGGACATCTCCGAGGGCGAGGGCGATCTGACGGCCCGGCTGGAGGTTCACGGAACCGATGAAATCGCCGGTCTGGCAGGCCACTTCAACAAGTTCGTGGAGAACATCCACGGCATAGTCCAGCAGGTCATGGCCATTTCCACCAACATCGCCTCGGGTTCCCTGCAGATGTCGGCGGGGATGTCCGAGATGCACAGCACGGCCCAGAGCATCGCCCAGTCGGCCGAGACCCAGAAGGCCAATGTCAACGACACCACCCACAAGGTGCAGACCATCGCCCAGGCCTCCCAGGTGGTGAACAGCAATGTGGCCAACGCCCTCCAGGTTTTCGATCAGGCCCAACAGGCCGCGGGCAAGGGGGGCACCGCCGTGGGCGGCGCCGTCTCCGGCATGCAGGCCATCAACCAGAACTCGAAGCAGATCGGCAACATCCTCACGGTCATCACCGAGATCGCCAACCAGACCAACCTGCTGTCCCTCAATGCCGCCATCGAGGCCGCCAAGGCCGGCGAACATGGCAAGGGCTTCGCCGTGGTGGCCGAGGAGGTCCGCAAGCTGGCCGAGCGCAGTGCCACCGCCGCCAAGGAGATCACGGCCCTCATCAAGACCAGCGACCACGCCATCGGCGATGGCACCCGCATGGTGAACCAGGCCGGCGAAGCCCTGACCAGCATCCAGACTGCCATCGTGGATTCGGCCGAGCGCATGAAGGCCATCGGCAGCCAGAGCGAGGCCCAGAGCCACGAGAGCCGTTCCGTGGTGGATGCCATGGGCAACCTCACCAGCATCGCCGAGCAGAATGCCGCCGCCATGGAGCAGATGGCAGCCACCATCAAGGAATCCACCCATACCGTGGACGAGCTCAGCCACCTGGCCGAGCAGCTCAACGCCATCGTGGCGAGGTTCAGGGTGTAGGCTGCCGCCCCGGCATGAAGAAGCCCCGCCGTGGCGGGGCTTCTTCGTTGCCTTGCAGGGGTTAGAATTTCACACGGACGCCCAGCTGGATATCGCGGGTGTTGCGGTCGGGCAGGTTGATGAAGCCGAAGTCAGCCGTTGGCTGGTTGCCCGTGATGGTGGTGCGCTGGTTGGCCCAGTTCAGGACATTGAACATGTCCATGAATGTCTCCACCTGGAAGCGGTGGGCCAGCTTGAAGTCCCTGGTCAGGCGCAAGTCGAAGGTCTTGACGCTGGGCTGGCGGAAACCGTTGCGCACGGTGCCGGGCATGAAGTCGTTGCGGCCGCCATCCCCGTTGATATCCGCCGAAGCGATGGCACTGTAGGGAGCCCCGGAGGTATAGCTGATGTTAGCCGCGCCCGTGATGCCCCAGTAGATGGGGAAATAGCCCGCGAACACGAAGCGGAAGGGGCGATCGTTGTCGCTGTAGCCAATGGTGGCCAGGGGGTTGGCGGGGTTGTTGGTGTTGGAGCTCGCCGTGGCACTGGCCGTGACGCGCTCGTTGGAATTGTTGTCCTCGGCCTTTGACCAGGTGGCTGAGGTGGTGAAGCCCCAGCCCGAATCCCTGCGCATGGAGGCGGTGAGGATGACGGCCTTGTAGGTGCCCTCACCATCGTTCTTGGTGAGGAAGATGTTGCCGAAGGTGGCGAAGTTCAGCAGGTGACCCCGGACGATGGCCTGGCCAGGACGCGTGGCCGTGGCGGAGGAGAACGAATTGAAGGGCAGCCCGTAGCCATCGTTGTAGATGGCGCCTGCCACCACGGGGTCCGTGAGGGCCGGGCCGGAACGCTGGGCCAGGTTGATGTTCACGAAGTACTGGAGGTTCTCGAATTTGGCATAGACGCCCTGGAGCCCCAGCTTGAGGCCATTGTCATAGGCGTGTTCGATGCCCAGCGCGCTGCGCTTGGCCACGGACTGCTTGTTCTCAGGATCCCAGACCTGCCCGGTCTTGCTGGCGGAGCCCAATCCCGCCAACAGGGCCGGATTGAGGGGGCTGAGCGTGGAGCCGCTCACCCGCTGGGCATAGGCCAGGGCGCCCGAGTTGAAGAGCGCTAGGTTGCTCGCACCGTTGTTGATGAAGTAGGTGGAGGTGGTGTTGCCATTGCTGTTCATGGTGTTGGACACGGTGAGGCTTGGGTTGGGGCTGGAGAACCAGCCATGCCCACCGCGAATGAGAGTCTTGCCGTTGCCCTTCAGGTCGTAGGTGAACCCGAAGCGGGGATCCGTCGCCGTGCTGTCCTTGGCCTGGTCCAGGCCCCCGAACTGGGGATTGGGGCGCGGGTTCTCGGGCTGGTCCTCCCGGGTCATCCGTAGCCCCAGGCTCAGCATCAGGCGGCGGTCCAGCAGGCCGTTGTACTGGCCCTGCACATAGCCCGCCAGCAGTTTGGAGGTGTAGGAGATGGCGCCCCCGAAATCGCTGTACGCCCCGGCATAGGTGAGGCTGTCCCCGGCGGCCAGGGTGCCCGCGGCCCAGCGATTGGCCACACCGTAGTTCCCGAACTGGAAGGAGCCGTTCTGGTAGCGGAAGAAGGTGTTCTTGAAGTCGAAGAACTGCAGGTCCACACCGCCCTTCACATTCCATTCGCCCTGGGTCCAGGTGAGGTTGTCAATGTACTGGTAGCGTTTGTTCAGACCGCCCTGTGGGCAGCAGAAGTTGGCGCCAGTGATTGTGCCGGTATTGGTGTGAATCGCTCCGGGCGTCGTGGTTTTATCC
>JBBIHT010000145.1:0-5868 GCA_037446845.1 Geothrix sp.
GCATCCTCCAGCTGACCCATGTCGTAGAGGGTGCACCCCTCTGCCAGGAGGCGGTCGGGGTTCGGGGCATCCTGGGCTGGGGCTACTGGGGTGGGAGCGGGCGGCGGGACAGGTTCGGAAGCAGGGTCGGGTGCCAGTGATGGGGGCAGCGTGGCCGCCGGCGCCGGAGTGGGCTCGGGGGGTGGCGCCAGGGCAGGTGCCGGGGTGGGCTCGGGGGTAGGCGGTGCCTGGGCCCGGGCCCGCTGGTCCATCAGGCACTGTTTGACCACCAGGAGGCGTTCCCGGGCGAGGACATGACTGGGCTGTTGTTTGAGGATGGCCTGCCAGATCTGGCCAGCCTTGATGATCTGGTCCTGGGCGAAGAGATCCTCCGCCTGGCGCAGGTAGGGTTCATAGGGATCGGGTGTCATGGCCTGGCTCAATTGAGAGAAAACTCGTCAGTATTGCGAACCAGCAACATGAAGGTGCTGTTGCCGCAGGTGAACTCCTGGTGGCTACCCAATTGCACAGGGCCTTCGATGCGTTCGCCATTGACCAGGGTGCCGTTGGTGGACTGCAGGTCGCTGAGCCACACGGTGCCGTCGCGATGGATCTCGATGATGGCGTGGCGCCGGGAGGTTTCGGGATCCCGGGTCACCACATCGCCCTCTTCCCGGCCAATGACGGTCTGGCTTTGTTCCAGAACCTGAACCGTGGAAGCCTGGGGTCCGCTGAGAAAGGCCAGGCTGAAACGCAGGCCGGGTGGCAGGCCGGGGGTCTGCAGCCCGGCGGCGGCCAGCATGGATTCCCGGTCGCGCTTGGCGGTCGTGCGGGCCGGGGGAAGGGGCACGGGAGGGGTGGGCTCGTCCGGGGGAAGGGCACCGGTGAGGGCCTGGGACAGGGTTTCCTCGGCCAGGTTGGGCCGGAAGGGCTGGGCCGTCATCTTGGGATTGGCGATCTCGAAGATGTGGGCGCACTTCGGACATTTGAACCGCTTGGTTCTGGCCTCGCCGAAGCGGGCATCGTCGTATTGGAATCGGGCCTGACAGGCCGGGCACACCACGATCATCAAGCCCTCGCAATAGCCCCTGAATTGTAGACCTACTTCCGTCGCGTGGCGAAGAAGCTGAACTCGCTCCGCGTCGGCGTTCCCTCTGGCAGCCTGAAACCGACCACGGCGGGCGGCAGCGGCTGGTTGACCCGCAGGGCCCCCAGCTCCAACTGCCAGGAGTCGCCACTGCGATCCACCCACTGGATCTGCCGAGGCAGCCAGCTCTCCCGGTCCACCCAGAGATTCAAGACCTGGAACCGCTTGCGCAGGCCCAGGGTGCGGGGGGTGAGGGCCAGGAGCCAAGTGCTGGAACCATTCTTGGCTTCGCCCAGGGCGACCTGGAAGTAGTCCGAGAGGTAGCTCAGCTTCTGCCCCAGGCCCAGGAACTTGCGGTTGGCGTTCTTGATGATGCCAATCTTGAGCAACTCGGCCTCGTGGGCCTCCTTGCTGTAGGAGATGAGGATATTGGGCGTGAGGTGCAGGATCAGGTCCTCCGGGGCCTGGAAGGCGAAGTGGGCGAACTCCGAACCCTGGAGGTAGAGGGTGCCCCGGGTGACCGAAGGGGTCCGCAGAAGGGCCCGACGGATGGTGAGGGTGAAGGGACACTGCAGGGTCTGGACCTGGGCCTGGGCCGTGTCGAAGTGCTCCACCACCTCCCGCAGGGGAGGGGGTCCCTGAGCCACCAGGGGCAGGGCGAGCAGGAGCGGCAGGAGAACGACCTTCATTTCAGACTCCATGGCATGGGCCCGGCCCTCATGCGGAGGCAGCCGCGGCCAGGCGGAGCGCCATGGCCTCGCGCTGATGGGCCAGATGCAGGGAGGTCGCGGTTCCGCGGAGCACCTCCTCGGCGGCGAACCGGGCCAGGTCCGGGTGATTGTTGGACTCGCTCAAGTGGGCCAGCACCAGGTGCTGCAGGCGGGGGCTCAGGACCCGCGCCAGCAGCTCCGCCATGGCCGCATTGCTGAGATGTCCCACGCGGCTGAGGATGCGGGCCTTGAGGTGGGGCGGATAGTCCCCCTCCCGCAGCATGTCCACATCATGGTTGGCCTCCAGCACCAGGAGATCCAGCTCCTTGAGGTGGTCGGCCACCAGGGCCGTGGGCTGGCCAAGGTCCGTGACGATGGCTGCCCGGAAGCCATCGGCCTCCAGGCGGAAGGCCACCGGATCGGCGGCATCATGGGGCAGGGCGAAGGGCAGGATGCGCCAGCCATCCCAGGACCGGGCCTGGCCAGCCCTCAGTTCCAGCCAGCGCTTCCGGGGAACCTGGATGCCCTGGGCCCGCTCGGCGGCCTGCAGGGTGTCGGCCGTGGCCAGGATCTGCCAGTCCGTGTTGCGGATGATGACCCCCAGGGAACCGATGTGGTCCGAGTGCTCGTGGGTGATGGCCAGGGCCCGAACCCTCCCGGGATCGAAGCCCAGCCCGTCCAGCCGGGCGCGGATCTGGCGGAGGGAGAGGCCCGCATCGAAAAGGAGGGTCCGCTGGCCGTCCGAAAGGGCATGGCAATTTCCTTTGGAGCCGGAGGCAAGCGCCGCATAGTGCATATCACAGGATACGCTTACACTGACGCCATGAACCTCTCCGTCCGAACCTCCACACCCGCCGACCTCGAGACCCATGTGGCCCATCGCGTGGCGATGTTCCGCGACATGGAGATGGGCACCGAAGAGGGCCTCAAGCGCATGGCCGAGGCCTTCCGGCCGCGCCTGCACGGCTGGCTGGTCACGGGCCAGTGCCGGGGTCTGGTGGTGGAGTCCCACGGGCGCGTGGTGGCCAGCGTCCTCATGCTGCTGAAGGAAACGGTGCCCACGCCGGTGACGCCGCTCTCGGTGCGGGGCTACCTGTTCAATGTGTATACGGAGCCCACTTTTCGCCGCAGGGGCTTGGCCTCGCGGTTGACCGATGCCGCCCTGGATCTGGCGCGGGGCCTGGGCATCGAGATCATGGAACTGCACGCCAGCCTGGAGGCGGAGCCCATGTACCAACGCATGGGCTTCCTGCCCACCAGCGAGATGCGTCTGGTGATGGGCGCCGGCATCAAGACGCCGAAGCAGTGGAAGCATCGGCGCTAGCGGCCGACCCCTTCCAGCGCCAGACCAGGAAGATCAACCCCAGGCAGACCAGGGTGCAGGGCAGGCTCGCCTCCAGGCCGAAGGCGCCCCCGGTGAGCCACTCCGGCTTTCCGTGGAAGACGGGCGTCCATAGCCCCTTCGTATCCGTGGTGCCGCTGACGCCGAACCCGAGCAGGCTGCCCTGGGCCCAGTTCCAGCCCAGGTGCACGCCGATGGGAAGGGCGAGGCTCCGGGTCCGGAGGTAGCAGAAGCCCAGCAGGATGGCGGCGAGCCCGATGTTCAGGGTGGCCCAGACCTTCGTGGCGCCCTGCATACCGGGGTTGCCCCAGTGCCCCAGGGCGAAGATTCCCGCGAAAACCAGCTGGCCGGCCCAGGGACCGGCACCTTCCACGAGCCGCTGGAAGGGATAGCCCCGGGAAACCATTTCTTCATTGAAAGCCACGGCCAGGAACAGCCAGGCCGCAAGGAGGAGCTGTCGGCTCCCGATGCCGGCAGTGCGCTCCCAGTGAAACCCGTCGGTCCCCTTGACCAGCATCGCAGTGAGGAGGATCAGGAGCATGCCGCCCAGGGTGCCCGCGGCCGCTTCCGCCAGCCACCGCCACCGAAGCTGAAAGCCCAGGCCGCCGAAGGGCCGCCCCTCCAGGGCCACGCAGATGGCGCTGGCGCCGGTCCCCACGGCCGCGCTCAGCCACACCCTCAGAGGGGTTCCGGGTTGGGGAACGCCAAGCGCCCGGATGCTCAGGGATGCCAGGGCGGTGAGCAGGGCGAAAAGCAGGAAGAACCCCGCAACTTTCCACCCACTGCGAAGCCTGCCCTTTTCGTCAAAAATACCAGCGGCCAGAGGACGCAGGAACCGGGTTCGCATGGTAACTCCTGGGGCTGCCGTGGGAATCGGCGACACGGTGCGAAGGCAGTGCCGCTACATCACGCTCTGGGTATCGGCCACGGCCCGGGCGATTTCCAGGAACAGCTTTTCCTCGCCGGGCTTCAGGGCGGCGGCCCGGGCGTACCAGGTGGCTGCCTTCTTGGGCTGGCCTGCGGTGAGGAGGGCTCGCCCGAAGGCCAGGAACCCCACCCAGTCATCCTTTTCCAGGGCCATGAGCACCGCCATATAGCGTTCGGCCTCAGTGACCAGGCCCACCTCCGCCAGGTCTACGGCTGCCTGGGTGATGGCCTCCTGGTTCTTGGGGTCGCGCTTCACGATCTTTTCGTAGCCCTCCAGCGCCTCGGTCTTGTAGCCGTGCTTCAGCCAGGCCTGGGCGATGAGCCGAAGCACCTGGCCATCCTTCGATTCGCGGGCCTCGGCTTCCCTGAAGGCGGCTTCGGCCTTGGGCCGGTCCATGGCCGCCAGGTAGGCCCGGCCGCATTCGGCAAGGTATTTGGCGTCCTTGGGCTTCAGGGCCCGGGCCTTGTCAGCGCACCCCTGCAGGATGGCCCGCCGGTCGCCGCCAAAAAAGGATTCGTCGAACACGGGCAGCTTGGCCTGCTGGGCCATCAGGCAGCACGAGGCAAGGGTGAACAGGGCGATGCGCATGGGTGCTCCGGGAAGGGATGTCGCATCCTAACGCCCCCTGGAGAGGCCTAGAGCGGAATGTTGCCATGCTTCTTGGGGGGGGTGCTGTCGCGCTTGGTGTCCAGCAGGGCCAAGGCCTTGATCAGCTTCTTGCGGGTATCCCTGGGCAGAATCACTTCGTCAATGAAGCCGTGCTCGGCCGCGATGTAGGGGTTGGCGAACTTCTCGTTGTAGTCGCTGACCAGCTCGGCCTTTCTGGCAGCCGGATCCGCCGCGCTGGCGATGGCCCTGCCGTGCAACACATTCATGGCCCCTTCGGCCCCCATGACGGCGATCTCCGCCGTGGGATAGGCGAAGTTGAAGTCCGTGCGGATGTGCTTGCTGGCCATCACGCAGTAGGCGCCGCCGTAGGCCTTGCGGGTGATGATCGTGATCTTGGGTACGGATGCCTCACAGAAGGCATAGAGCAGCTTTGCCCCATGGCGGATGATGCCGCCATGCTCCTGCGTCACGCCCGGCAGGAAGCCCGGCACATCCTCAAAGGTGATGATGGGGATGTTGAAGGCATCGCAGAAGCGCACGAACCGTGCGCCTTTCTCGCTGGAGGAGATGTCCAGCACGCCCGCGTAGAAGGCGGGCTGGTTGGCCACGATGCCGATGCTGCGGCCCTCGATGCGGGCGAGGCCCACCACCAGGTTGGGGGCGAAGGCTTCATGCACCTCGAAGAACTGGCCGTCATCCACCACTCCCTTGATGATGTCGCGGATGTCGTAGGGCTTGCTGGGATCATCCGGCACCACCTTGTCCAGATCCGGATTCTCCAGAGGCATCGGGGCCTTGGGGGCGCGACGCGGAGCCTCGCCCAGGTTGTTGCTGGGCAGGAAGGACAGCAGCTCGCGGGTGTGGGCCAGGGCGGCGAGGTCGCTCTGGCAGACGAAGTGGGCCACGCCGGATTTGGCCGCGTGGGTGGCGGCGCCGCCCAGTTCCTCCTTGGTCACCTCTTCGTGGGTGACCGCCTTGATGACATCGGGCCCCGTCACGAACATGTAGCTGGTGCCCTTCACCATGGTGATGAAGTCCGTGATGGCGGGGCTGTACACCGCGCCGCCGGCGCAGGGGCCCATGATGAGGCTGATCTGGGGAATGACGCCCGAGGCCAGGGTGTTGCGCAGGAAGATGTCCGCGTAGCCGCCCAGGGATACCACGCCCTCCTGGATGCGGGCGCCGCCGCTGTCGTTGAGCCCCACGACCGGGC
>JBBIHT010000146.1:0-5829 GCA_037446845.1 Geothrix sp.
CACCCTCGGATTGGGCATTAATTTTGTGTTAATGTTTTTCCCACTCCTCCATGGCCCGGAAGGCACCGATTCACCCCTACCCAAGCACCGGAGATCCCATGCGTTCCCGCCTCCTGTCCCTTGGCCTGACCCTGGCCGTACTCCCCGCCCTCGTGCTGGTGGGCGGCTCGCCAAAAGCACGCAGGCCCGCCCGGAGTCTCGCCCTCAATGCCAAGGACGCCAAGGAGATCGCTGAACGGGAGACGGGCGGGAAGGCCGTCAGCGCCCGCCGCATCCCCCTCAACGGCGCTTCCGGTGGCTGGGAGGTGGAAGTGCACATGGCCCACGAGGAGCGCGGATGGCGCTGCATCATTGATGCGGATACGCGCATGGTCCAAAGCAAGACCCGGGTGGATCAGCCCGGCGGGAAAGCAGAAGCATCCATCCGGATGGTGAAAGGAACACGGTAGCTCCGGCTGGCCGGTCCCCGGATGGCGTTCGCCGGTTTCTACCCAGGCGGGGCACGCTCCGGTTGACAACCCCGCCTAGAATCGTACTTGCGGTCGTTGCCGCTAGGAGAACAACCCATGGGTTTGATGGACTGGGGCAAGGCCCAATTCCTCGACATCCTCGAATGGCTGGATGATTCCAACGACACCCTGGCCTGGCGCTTTCCCATGCGGGGCCAGGAGATCCAGAACGGCGGCAAGTTGGTGGTGCGCGAGAGCCAGGAGGCCGTCTTCATCAACGAGGGCCAGCTGGCTGATGTCTTCAAGCCCGGCACCCACAATCTGACCACCCAGAACCTGCCCATCCTCGCCACCCTTAAGGGCTGGAAGTACGGCTTCGAGAGCCCCTTCAAGAGCGATGTCTACTTCATCTCCACCCGGCTCTACAACGACCTGAAGTGGGGCACAGCCAATCCCATCATGATGCGCGACGCCGACTTCGGTATGCTGCGCATCCGGGCCTTCGGCATCTACTCCATCAAGGTGGTGGACAGCGGCACCTTCCTCAAGCAACTGGTGGGCACCAACGGCGTCTACACCGTGCCTGACATCTCCGAGCAGCTGCGCAAGACCATCATGAGCCGATTCACGGATGCCCTGGGCGAGGCCAAGATTCCCGCACTCGATCTCGCCGCAAAATACGATGAGCTGTCGGAATTCGTGCGGCAGAAGCTGCAGGACGAGTTCAAGACCATGGGACTGGAACTATCCAAGTTCTTCGTGGAGAACATCAGCCTGCCCGAGGAAGTGGAAGCCATGATGGACAAGCGCACCGGCGTGGGCATGATGGCCCCCGTCATGGGCGCCTACACGCAGATGCAGGTGGCCGACAGCATCCCCCTGGCCGCCCAGAATCCCGGCGGCGTGGCTGGCATGGGCATGGGCGTGGGCCTGGGCTTCGGCATGGGCAACATGATGGGCCAGCAGATGGCTGGTGCCCAGCAGCAGATGGGCCAACAGGGCCTGCCGGCGGGGACCACTCCCGCAGCGCCGGCCGTCCCTGCCAAGTCGTTGAAGGAAGAGCTCACGGACCTCAAGGAACTCTTCGATGGCCAGCTCATCAGCCAGGCCGAGTACGATGCCCAGCGGGCTGTCATCATGAAGAGCCATGGCATGGGCAGCTGAGCTCATCACCCCGGATGCGCGCGTGCTGGGGCGGCCTGGGCCGCCTCAGCTGTGCATGGGGTCGTGCCCTTCCGCCTCGTGCTCGTGGATGAACCGATGGGCGTGCCCCTGGGCCATGGCAGGGGTTTCGAAGTGCAGGGTGAGGTGCCGCACCTCGAACCGTTCGGCGAGGAACTGCTCGATGCGCTGCTGATGGGCTTCCGTCTCGGCGAGGCGGTCGGCCTCCACGATGATGTGGGCGGTGCAGACCGTGAGGTGGCTGCAGACGCGCCAGGAACGGAGATCCTCCACCCCCAGGATGCCGGGCAGCCTGAGCAGTTCGGCCTTGGCGATTTCCTGGTCGAAGGCAGACCGGTGCATGAGAATACCCACCGCAT
This sequence comes from Geothrix sp., assembly GCA_037446845.1. Taxonomy (GTDB): domain Bacteria; phylum Acidobacteriota; class Holophagae; order Holophagales; family Holophagaceae; genus Geothrix. The sequence goes on from JBBIHT010000146.1 coordinate 1,991, forward strand.
CCCTCAGGAGGAGGAAGGCCCCCCGCAGGATGACCGCCGAGATGCCCATGGCCAGCAGGGGATCCACCCAGCGCCACCCGGTGAAGTAGATCACCCCCATGCCCACCATGACCGCTCCATTGGCCAGGCTGTCGCCCAGGGCATGCAGGTAGGCACTGCGCAGGTTGAGATCACGCTCCTGCCGGGTCCCCTCCCTGGGCACCAGTACCCTCGTGGCGGCCAGGTTCAGCACCAGGCCCAGGCCGGAAAAGGCGATGGCCCATCCCAGGCGAATGGGTTGAGGGTGCCTGAGCCGCTCCCAGGCCTCGAAGAGCACGGCTCCCGCCAGCAGGACGAGGAGCACGGCGCCCAGGAGGGTGTTGAAAATCTCGATGCGATGCCAGCCGTAGGACCACCGGTCGCAGGGCTCACGGCGGTTGGCCACCCGGATGCTCCCGAAGGCCAACAGGTTCACCACCGCATCGTTGAGGTTCTCCAGGCTGTCGGATACCAGGCCCAGGGAGCCGGTCCACAGCCCCCCCAGACCCTGCACGAGGAAATTGAGCCCGAAGATCAGCGAGCTGAGCGTGAGGCGAGTGGTGGTGGCGGGGCCATGGCCGTGGCCCATCATTCACCCCGGTACTTGGGGGTGCGCTTCTCCCGAAAGGCAGCCAGTCCCTCCAGGCGATCCTGCGTGGGAATCACCTGGGCATAGCAGGCCTGCTCGAAGGCCAGGGCGGAGTCCAGATCCAGACTTAAGCCTCGGGTCACCGCCTGCTTGGCCATGCAGAGGGCGATGGGGCCGTTGGGAAGGATTTCCCGGGCCAGTTCCAGGGCGGAGGCCAGGGCCTGTCCTGCGGGCACGCTCCGATCCACCAGGCCCAGACGATGGGCCTCCTCGGCACCGATGCGCCGGGCAGTGAAGATGAGTTCCTTGGCCCTGGAGGCGCCGATGAGCCTGGGCAGGCGCTGGGTGCCACCCGCACCCGGGATAATGGCCAGGGAGGTTTCCACCAGACCCAACTTCGCGTTGGCCCCGGCCACACGGAGATCCGCCGCCAGCGCCATTTCCAGACCGCCGCCAAAGGCCGCTCCCTCCAGTGCCGCGAGCACAGGCATGGGAAAATCCGCCAGTTCCGTGAAGGCGCTTCGGAGGCCGTGGACGAAGGCTGCGGTTTCCGCTGGCGTCATGCCCGCCCGCTCCTTCAGATCGGCACCGGCGCAGAACACGCCGGGCACGAGGCTGTGGATCACCAGGACCCTCACGCCCGCATCAAAACGAAGCTCAGCCAAGGCCTCGGTGAATTCCGAAAGGAGCTGGCGGCCCAGCGCATTCCTGGCGGCCGGACGATCCAGTCCCAGCAACACAAGGCCCGCATCCACTCCGGCGAGGCGCTCGACCCGAACTTCCATCAACTCAGCTCGACGATGGGATCCCCTTCGTTCAGGAACTGGTCCGCGCTTACGAAGACCTTGCGCACGGTTCCCTCCTCGGGGCTACCCACCGGGATCTGCATTTTCTCGGTATCCCCTCCGGGGATACGCGAGACCTCAACCTCCGTCAGATCAGCCACCCCGCACCTCACGCAAGCTCGACGATGGGATCCCCTTCGTTCAGGAACTGGTCCGCGCTTACGAAGACCTTGCGCACGGTTCCCTCCTCGGGGCTACCCACCGGGATCTGCATTTTCATTGACTCGATGATGACCAGGTCCTGGTCCTCGCCTACGCTGTCCCCTTCGGCCACGCAGACCTCCAGGACTTTGCCCGCCATCTCGGCTCGAACCACCGCCATCTGCCACTCCTTGGATCAGTTGATGGCCCAGTGAAGCGGCTTAGTCGTCCTTGTCTGAATCCCCGATCACCACCAGGTCATCGTCCTCGTAGGCGAAATCGCCCTCCTCGATGAGGATTTCCCGGACCTTCCCCCCTTCGGGCGCGTTGATGTAGTAAGAGCTGCGATCCGAATCCGTGCCCTCGAGGATCAGGAGTGGCTCGTCTTCCTCCACCTCCTGACCGGGGCGGACGAGGACATCCACGACATAACCCGGCCATTCCGCCCTCACGATCATGCTTCCTCCCCCACAGTCAACCGGACCATGGCCGGGAGAGTATGCCGTGAAGGCGGTTGGCGCAAGGCCCGGATTCGGTTCTTTTCGTCACAGGTGCTCTCTGAGACACTGGAGGGCTTGGAGGATTGCATGGCCGTCGCCTGTGGCATCGTGGGCTTGCCCAATGTGGGAAAGTCCACCCTTTTCAACGCCCTCACCCGTGCGGGCGCGGCTTCGGCCAACTACCCCTTCTGCACCATCGAGCCCAATACTGGGGTGGTGGATGTGCCGGATCCCCGGCTCAAGGCCCTGGCCGAGATCGTGAAACCCCTGCGCATCCTCCCCGCTGCCCAGGAATTCGTGGATATCGCCGGCCTGGTGCGCGGGGCCAGCAAGGGCGAGGGCCTGGGCAACGCCTTCCTGGGCCATATCCGGGAAACGGATGCCATCGTCCAGGTGGTGCGGTGCTTCGAGGATGGGAATGTCACCCATGTGGAAGGGGGCGTTCACCCGGAACGGGATGTGAGCATCATCGAGACGGAGCTGGTCATCAAGGATCTGGATTCCGTCGAGAAAGGCCTGGAACGGCATCGCAAGGCGGCCAGGACCGGCAACAAGGAGTCCCTGGCCCTGGTGGGTGTCCTCGAAAAGGCCTTTGGTGCCTTGAACGAAGGCCAGTGGGCCCGGACCGCCGGTCTTTCCCTGGAGGAGCAGGCCCTGGTCAAGTCCTATGGCTTGCTGACCCTCAAGCCAACCCTCTTCGTGGGGAACATCGGGGAGGAGGACATCCGCAACCCCGAAGCCAACGCCCACTACCGCAGCCTCCAGCAGCTCGCCGCCCAGCGCTCCGCCCCCTGCATCCCCATCTGCTCCAAGCTGGAGGCGGAGATCCAGGATCTTCCCGAGGAGGACCGTCCCCTGTTCCTGGAGGAGGCGGGGCTGGCGGAACCCGGGCTGAATGTGCTGATCCACGCCAGCTACGCCCTCCTGGGGCTCCAGACCTATTTCACGGCGGGCGTGAAGGAGGTGCGGGCCTGGACCATCCACCGCGGGGACACGGCACCCCAGGCTGCGGGCGTCATCCACACGGACTTCGAGAAGGGCTTTATCCGGGCGCAGGTCATCGCCTATGAGGATTTCATCCAGTTCAAGGGAGAGCAGGGTGCCAAGGACGCGGGCAGGATGCGCACCGAGGGCAAGGAATATGTGGTCAAGGACGGGGATCTGATGAACTTCCTTTTCAATGTCTGAACTCATCCGCTGACGCCACTGTTCCGATGCGGTGCTCAGTGAGCGGACCGATGGAACAAGGCAGACCCCATGGAGACCCAGGACGGGAATTACCCGTGGAGGACCTGCTCCAGATCCGGACGGCCCTGATCGAACTGCAACGGTCCACCATCGAATTTCCCATCAAGGTGGAGGGCACCCATACTCTGCCCTACACCTCCCAGCTCCAGCACCTGGATCTGGAAGCCGCCGAGCTGCATCTGAAGCTCATTCGCCCCCTGCCCCACGAGATGGCCGCCGGGGCCCCCTTCGAGATGACCTTTGCCGTGGGGGAGCAGCGGCTGGTGGCTCCCATGACCTTCCTGGGCCGCCAGGGCTACCTGCTATACCGGTTCACCCTCCCCGAGCGGATGTTCCAGTGCGACCGCCGCAGGGACAAGCGGTACCCCTTCCGGCCCCGGGAGAATGCCTATGTGCTGGCCCAGGACAGCGCCATTCCAGGGCACGGACTGGCGGGCCCCCTGTTCAACCTGTCCCTGGGCGGCCTGGCCTTCCGAGTGGACCGCATCCTGCGCCTCG
>JBBIHT010000147.1:0-5825 GCA_037446845.1 Geothrix sp.
GACTCCGGCTTCTGCTTGGCATAGCAGGCCCGACAGAGCGCCGTGGCGGCATTGTCCGGCAGGAAGGGCAGGTATTCCTGGGCTCCGCAGGCGGCGCAGGTGATGTGGGTGAGAATCCGGGCCGCCTCGCTGCCGCCTTTTCGCTTGTAGGTGAAGGAGCGGCGATAGCAATCGGGGCAGAGGAAGAACTTCTGGCCAGCCTCCACCGTGAAGTGCATGCCGCACTCGGAGCAGATTTTCTGGCGGGGGGTTTTCGGATCCGGCGGCGCCACGGGCACCCGCTTGGTCAGCAGCACACCCGCGGGCTTGGCTAGGGCGCCAGCCGCACCCGTTCCGCTGGGCTCTTCGGATCGGGGGCCTGGGGAGGGTTTGGACCCTTTGGTCATCTGGAGGTTCCCTTGCGGCCGCAGCCGAAGCTCCAGGGTACCGCATCCCGCCTTGACCGGCGAGCCGGGGGATCAAATCTGGCATGCTGGGCCCATGGAATCCGCGGACAACCTCCTGCAGCCCCTCCTGCGCGGTGAGGGCCGAGCCCTGGGCCGGGCCATTTCCTGGATGGAGAACGGCCATCCCGAGGCCCGGTCCCTCATGGCCCAGCTCTGGCCCCGGCTGGGCCGGGCGGTGGTGGTGGGCATCACCGGCTCGCCAGGGGCGGGGAAGAGCACCCTCACGGATCAGCTGGCCCGCCTGCTCCGGTCCGAGGGACAGCGGGTGGGCATCCTCGCCGTGGATCCCACCTCGCCCTTCAGTGGCGGGGCCATCCTGGGGGACCGCATCCGCATGGGGCGCTGTGCCAGCGACCCCGGTATTTTCATTCGCAGCATGGCCACCCGGGGGGCCCTGGGCGGGCTGGCCCGGGCCACCCAGGACGCCATTGATCTGATGGATGCGGCCGGTTTCGACACCATTCTGGTGGAAACCGTGGGCGTGGGCCAGGACGAGGTGGATGTGGTGAGCTGTGTCCAGACCTGCTGTGTGGTCCTGGTGCCGGGCATGGGAGATGAGATCCAGGCCATCAAGGCCGGCATCATGGAAGTGGCCGATGTCTTCGTCATTAACAAGGCGGATCGTGATGGCGCGGACCAGGTGGAACAGGAACTGGTCGCCATGAAGGCCCTGGCCCGGCCCGGAGGCTGGGATCCCCCCATCCTGCGCACCGCAGCTCAGCAGGGCCAGGGGATGCCCGAGTTCCTGGCCCTGCTTCGGGGCCACGGGCGCTGGCTGCGGGAGGGCACGGGCCTGGCCCGGAAGGCGCGGGAGCGGGCCCGGCTCCGCTTCGAGTCGCTACTGGCGGAAGCCAGCTACCGCCGGGCCCTCGGCCAGGCGGGCGCGGCGCGCGTGGCCGAGGCCATCCAGGGGATCGCCGAGCACCGGCTGGATCCCTATTCGGCCGTGGCCAGCCTCCTGGGCGAGGCTTGAGCTTCTGGGCCTCCAGCCCGATAGGGCCCTATGGCCGCCCGCTCGCCGAACAAGGAGGATGCCCAGACCATCCGCATGGTCTTCCAGCGGCTTTGCGAGGATGAAGCCAAGGTTCAGCTGGTCTTTGGTGCCTTCCGGGGCGAGGTCCCGGTACTGGCGGAATCCCCCGACCGCATCATCCTTGGCCTCACGGACCTGGAGCGGGGCAAATGGGGCCTGAAGCCTGGATCCCGTCTCACGCTGCAGCTGCTGGACCGGGGGCTGCCCTACGAAGCCATCGTGGCGTACCAGGGGCACGGGCGCCTTCACGGCGTGGAGGCGTCCCATGTGGGCCAGCCCCACCTGCTGCGGGCCCTGGACGCCCATCGCCTGGCGGACTACACGCCGGATCGCCCCGTGCCCTGTCCCTTCGCTGACCAGCAGAGCAATGTGCGGGATGGCCAGATCACGGCCTTTGGCGAGGATGGTCTGGAATTGGCCCCACCCGAAGGCGCCCGGGAGCTGGGAGACCTCCTCCGCCTCAACGCCCAGTCCGCCGTGGAACTGCGCGCAGCCCTGGGGGCTCCCTTGGCCCTGCCGGTGCGGGTGGCCTACTTCGGCAACCGGATCTGGGGACTCCACTTCACGGATCACGCCGAATCCATGCTCCTGGCCCGGTACCGCCAATGGCTGCGGGAAGCCCTGCACCAGCAGGCCCAGCGGGACCTGGCCCGATTCAGTTTCCAGGGCGCCGAAGCCCGCCGTATTCCAGGAAAGCCCCAGGTGGGGGGAGGCGGTCTGGCCCCCCGGCTCCTGGCGGACCGGGATCCCCTGGTGCTGGTGCTGGCGGAGGGAGAGTCCTTCCCCGCCCACCTGGCGGAAGCCCTGGGTCGCAAGGTGGGCATCGCCGCCCTGGACCTGGGCAAGGGGCCCCTGCGCCCCCACCTGGCCGAGCTGGGTGCCGGGGACCGTCCCTGGGGCCGGGTCCGGCTCATCCTGATCCACCACCAGGTCCGGGGAGGGGGCGCCCTGGATTGGTGCCGCCGCCTGGTGCAGGAGGAACAATGCCCCCTGCCCATCCTGGTGGCCGGCAGCGAGGAGGAGGCGGCCTTGAAACGAAACCGTGCCCTGGCCGCAGGGGCCGTGGACCACCTGGTGGTGGAGCCCTTCCATGTGCTGGGTGTCCTGAAAACCCTGGAGGAGACGCTCCGGCTGTTCGCCTGAATTTGACTCCCCGCCGCCAGGCGCCGATGCCTTGGGAGAACCCCGGCTGACGCCGCTCGGAGCAACCATGACCTTTCTCGACCGACTCAGCGTGCAGGGCAAGCTGTGGGCCATGCTCCTGCTGCCCTTTGTGGGCTTCTCCTTCTTCAACCTCAAGGACACCTGGCTGGGCTACCAGCACCTGCAGGCGCTGGAACAGCTCCATAAAACCGAGGAATTGCGCGCCGCCTGGACCTCCTTCAGCTTGAGCATCGCCCTTTCCTTCGTCATCTGGATGATCACCTTCGCCCTGGTCTACCGCATTCACACCCGCATCACCCGGCCCCTGAAAGCCATGGCCGCGGGCCTGGCGAAGAGCGATCTCACCCTGCAGCTCCCCGTCCGCAGTGGCGACGAGATCGGCCAGGCCTCGACGGCCTTCAATGCCTACAACGCCCGCCTGCACCAGGTGTTCCGGGAGCTTTCCAGCAGTTCCGCCACCGTGGCCAGCGGCGCCACCCAACTGTCTTCCTCCAGCGAGGAGATGGCCCAGACCGGGGGGACCCTCGCGGAGAACTCCGAAACCCAGCGCCAAGGCGTCGAGCGAGTGGCCGCCGCCAGCACCGAACTGTCCGCCTCCATCGAGCAGGTGACCGCCAACATCCGCCGTTCCCAGAAGGAGTCGGAAATGGCTGTACAGGCAGTGGCCCAGGGCACCGAAGCCGGGCGGGAAAGCGCCAAGGCCATGGATGACATCCGCGCCGCCACGGCCCGCATGGTCGCCGCGGTACGCCTGATCCAGGACATCGCCCGGCAGACCAACCTCCTCTCCCTCAATGCGGCCATCGAGGCCGCCAAGGCCGGCGCCATGGGCAAGGGCTTTGCCGTGGTGGCGGAAGAAGTGCGCAAGCTGGCGGAACGAAGCGGCGCCGCGGCCCGGGAAATCGGCGAACTCATCGAGCGGAGCAACGACTCCGTGGACCAGGGCGCCCAGATGGTGGACGCCACCGTGGCCTCTCTGGGCACCATCGAAGCCAATATCCAGAGCCTGGCCGCCATGATCCTGGAGGTGGGCACCGCCGCCGAGGAACAGGCCCGCACCAGTGCCGAGGTGGCCCAGCAAGTGGAAGAGAACCTGGAGAGCGTCGCCCGGAACGCCGAAGCCACGAATCAGATGGCCCGCATGGTGACGGAGGTGGCCAGCACCGCCGGGGAACTGGCCCGGGTCGCGGAGAACCAGAACCACCTGGTGGGCCAGTTCAAGGTGTAGGCGGCCCCGCCCCGTGCCCGGCGCAGTGGGTCAGGAGCGGGCGAGCAGGCCATAGAGATCAGGCCGGCGGTCCCGGAAGAAGCCGAACGAGGCCCGGTTCCGGCGGATTTCCTCCAAATCAAAATCCGCCGCAATGACCCCGGAATCCGCCCTGCCAAGCTCGGCCACCTTGTCGCCGCGGTGGTTGGCGATGAAGGAATGGCCATAGAAGGTCTGACTCCCTTCGGTGCCGATGCGGTTGGCGGCGAGGACGGGCACGACATTGGACACGGCGTGTCCAATCATGGCCCGCTGCCAGAGATCCTTGGTATCCAGGTCCGGGTTTTCCGGCTCGGTGCCAATGGCCGTGGGATACAGGAGCAGGTCCGCGCCCTGGAGCATCATGGCCCGGGCGCACTCTGGATACCACTGGTCCCAGCAGATGCCCACACCCAGCCGGCCGAAGCGGGTGGCCCACACCTTGAAGCCCGTGTTGCCGGGGCGGAAGTAGAACTTCTCCTCGTATCCGGGCCCATCGGGAATGTGGCTCTTCCGGTACACGCCGAGCAGGGCGCCATCCGCGTCCACCATGGCCAGGCTGTTGTAGTAGGCGTGGCCATCCCGTTCGAAGAACGAGACCGGAACCACAACGCCCAGCTCCTTCGCCAGCCGCTGACAGCGTTCCACGGTGGGGTGACCCTCCACCGGCCGGGCCCAGTCGAAAAAGGCGTCCTTCTCCTCCCGGCAGAAATAGGGGCCCTCGAAAAGTTCCGGGGGCAGGATCACCTGGGCCCCCTGGCTGGCGGCTTCCCGCACCAGGTTCTCCACCCGGGCCACATTGACCCCCAGGCTGTCCCCGAGGGGGCATTGCAGCGCCGCCACCCTGACCTGATTCACGGACTGGTTCACGCCACCTCCGGCTGCTGCTGGGTGATGCAATGAAAGGCGCCTCCCCCCTCCAGGATGGCCCGGGCGGAACGCCCCACCACCCGATGTTGGGGAAAACACCGCGCCAGGGCGGCCACGGCGGCCTCATCGTAGGCCGTTCCGTAGGTAGGCACCACCACGGTGCGGTTGCCGATGATGAAGTTCACGAAGCTCGCGGGCATGGGCTGGCCTTCCCCGTTCGACACGAGCCCCGGCGAGGGGATCCGAACCACTTCCAGCTTGCGTCCCTGGCGATCGTGGAAGCCGGCCAGGTCGCGGGCGATGCGGTCCAGCACGGCCCGGTTGGGATCCTCCAGGGACTGGGCCTCCATGCACACCACCACCCCGGGGGCAATGAACCTGGCCAGGGTGTCCACATGGCCATCAGTGTGGTCATTGAGGAGGCCCTCGCCCAGCCACAGCACCTTTTCCGCCCCGAGGCCGTCCAGGAGCGCGGTTTCGATGGCCCGCTGATCCATGCCCGGGTTCCGATTGGGGTTCAGCAGGCATTGGCGCGTGGTGAGCAGGGTGCCCGCGCCATCACCGTCCACGGAACCCCCTTCGAGCACCCAGTCCAACTGGTGCGCGGCACAGCCCGAGGCCGCAGCGACCCGCCGGGCGACCAGGGCATCTCCGGGCAGGTCGTACTTGCCACCCCAGCCGTTGAAGCGGAAACAGGCGGCGGTAAGGCCAGCGGGGCCCCGCACGAAGATGGGAGCCGTATCGCGCAGCCAGATGTCCCCCACGGGGATCCGATGGAAGCGCACCTGGCCCAGCACGGATGCAAGGGCCAGGCACACCTCGGCCTCGGCGGCCTCATCTTGCACCAGGACCTCCAGGCGCTCACCACCCTGCTCGGCCAGGGCAACGCCCAGGGCCGCCACCTCCGCCTGGGTGGCCCCCAGGGATGCCTGCCACAGGTGGCCATGGCTTGGCCAGGCCAGCCAGCAGGCTTGGTGCGCCTCCCATTCGGCGGGTTGCAGGAAGGGGGGTCGAGGCATGAAGGAAGGGCTCCTGAAGGGGCGGGGGGTCGCGCATCTCAGTTCAA
>JBBIHT010000148.1:0-5773 GCA_037446845.1 Geothrix sp.
TGCTCTTCCGATCTCCTCGGTGAGCAGAAGCTGCATCAGGTCACGGGCGATCTTTTCCCCGTGACGAGCCCCGCCTGGGATCCCGAGGGGAAGGTGCTCTACGCCCTGAGCCGCAGGGATTTCGCCCCCCAGATCAGCAACCTCGAGTTCGATTTCGCCGGCAACCAGAATCAGGACATCGTCGCCTACACCCTGCGGAAGGAGGGTGCCCATCCCTTCCCCCCGGAAAGTGATGAGGTAAACCAGCCCTCCGAAAAGGAGGAGGGAGACAGGAAGGCGGAGAAAGCCTCCAGCCACAAGACCCCTGTATCGGTGCGCGTGGATTACGACGGCTTCGAGCAGCGGGGCGTCCGTGTGCCGGTGCCCGCCGACAACCTGGGGAGCCTGGAGGTGGTGAAGGGATTCCTGCTGTACACCAAGCACGCCCCCTTCGTCTATGGCGCGGCCAATGGGCACCGGAACGGCGGGGCTGGCCTATGGCTTTTTGACCTGAAGAAGCGCCAGGAAAGCGAACTGATTGCGGGTGTCCAGGGCTGGGTGCTGAGCCAGGATGGCAGCAAGGTCCTGGCCCGGACGGGGCAGGGTCCGGCGGCCTCCTTCGAGCTGGTGGAAGTGAAGGCCAAAGGCGCCGAGAAGAAGGCGGTTGCCACCAAAGGCCTGTATGTGGACAGTGTCCCAGCCGAGGAATGGCGGGCCGTGTATGACGAGGCCTGGCGCCGCTTCCGGGACTATTTCTATGTGAAGAACATGCACGGCTACGACTGGAAGGCCCTGCGGGAACAGTACCGCCCCTGGCTGCAGCATGTGACCCACCGCTCAGACCTGACCTATGTGCTCACCGAGCTCATCTCGGAGCTGAACATCGGCCATACCTACACAGACGGTGGTGACTTCTTCCTGCCGGAAAGGGCCAAGGTCGGCCTGCCCGGCGCCCGCATGGAGCTGGATGCCGCCGCCGGCCGCTACCGCCTGGCGCGCATCTACCGGGGCCACAACGAGGAGCCCAAGTACCGCAGCCCGCTCACCGAACCCGGCGTGGACGCCCGGGAGGGCGACTACATCCTCGCCATAGACGGTGCGGACCTGAAGGCCACGGACAATCCATACCAGATGATGCGGAACAAGACCTTCACGGTGACCCTCACCCTCAACGCCAGTCCAACCCTCGAGGGCGCCCGGCAGGTGACCTACCACCCCATCGAGAACGATGCCAGCCTGCGCTACCTGGACTTCGTGCTGCGCTCGAAGGCCATGGTGGATCGCCTCAGCGGGGGCAAGGTGGGCTACCTCCACCTGCCGGACATGGGGGCCCCTGGCCTGTACGAATTCACCAAGTGGTACTACCCCCAGATCCGCAAGGAGGGCCTAGTGGTGGATGTTCGCGCCAACGGCGGGGGCAACATCAGCCAGATGGTGCTGGAACGCCTCGGCAAGCGGCTGCTGGGGACCCGCTTCGGCAATGCCAGCGATCTGCCAGCCACCTACCCCGGCACGGTCTTCCACGGGCCCATGGTGGCCCTCACCAGTGAGACCAGCGCCAGCGACGGCGACATTTTTCCCCACTACTTCCGGGCCGCGGGCCTGGGGCCCCTCATCGGCAAGCGCACCTGGGGTGGCGTGGTGGGCGGAGGCAACCTGCCTCTGCTGGACGGAGGCCAGGTCTTCGTGCCCCGGTCCGGCACCAATGCGGCCACGGGGGAATGGATCATCGAGGGCGAGGGAGTGACCCCCGATATCGAGGTGGAGAACGATCCTGCCTCCCTGCTGGCGGGCCGGGATCTTCAACTGGAGCGAGGCGTGGCGGAGGTGCTGAAGCGCATGGCCCAGCACCCCATGACCCTGCCCCGGCGTCCGGCGGATCCCGTCAAGACGAAGTAGCCGGATTCCGGCCGCTCAGTTGATGATCTTGATGCCTGGCCCAGGTCCCTGGGGTCGCTGGCGGTCCTTGGGGATGAAAATGGCCCCGAGGACGGAGGACACGACGCTGGTGACCAGGGCACCGAAGAAGCCGGCCCAGAATCCGCTCACGGTGAAGGCGAGGCCAAGCCTGGCGGAGAGGCTCCCCGCCAGCCAGAAGACCAGGCCGTTGATGACCAGGCTGAAGCAGCCCAGGGAGCAGGCCATGGGGATGAAGGCGATAATCTTGAGCAGGCTGCCCAGTGTGGTGTTCAGCGCGGCCAGGATCACGGCCACGATGAGCAGGTCCAGAAAGGAATCATGGCCCAGGCCTGGCACAAAGGCGCAGGCCACCAGCAGGCCGATGGCAGAAAAGAAGAACCGCAGCAGGCTGTTCATGACGGCATGCCGTCTCTCTCGTTGGCCTGGGTGATCACGCTGCCCGGTGGAACGCTGCGGGTCAGCCACACATTGCCACCGATGGCGGAGCCCTTGCCCAGGGTGATGCGGCCCAGGATGGTCGCATTGGAGTAGATGATCACATCATCCTCCACCACGGGGTGGCGGGGGTTGCCCTTGATGGGGTGGCCTTCCGCATCCAGGGGGAAGCTCTTCGCACCCAGGGTCACGCCCTGGTAGATCCGCACATTGCGGCCGATGACGCAGGTCTCGCCGATCACCACGCCGGTGCCGTGGTCAATGAAGAAGTGCTCCCCGATCTGGGCGCCGGGGTGGATGTCAATGCCGGTGAGGCTGTGGGCATGCTCCGTGATCATCCGGGGCAGGATGGGTACGCCCAGGGCCAGCAGCTCGTGGGCCAGGCGCTGGCTGGTCATGGCCAGCAGGCCCGGATAGCTGAACAGCACCTCGTCGGGGCTGGTGGCGGCCGGGTCGCCCTCGAAGCCCGCTTGTACATCCGTGGCCAGCAGACGGCGAACCTCGGGCAGGCGAGCGAGGAACGCCTTGGCCAGGGCGTGGGCGCGCTCAGGGCAGTCGTCGCAGGCTGGATCGGCCGCAGTCAGGCCCCGCTGGATCTGGTCGGCAAGGCTGTGCAGCACCCGATCCATGCGCGCGCCCAGGTGGTAGCGCAGGGTTTCCGCCTTCAGCTCCGAGGCCCCGAAGTAGCCGGGAAAGAGCAGGGCGCGCAACTCCTCCACGATGGCCGCGAGCGCCGTGCGGGAGGGGAACTCGCGCCGCCCCAGGGGCAGGTCCGTGAGTTCCGTGGAGGCCACCGCCAGGGCTTCCACGACGAGGTGAAGGTTGGGAGGGGCGGAGGGGGCGATGGCCATGACTCGAGGATACCGCCGGGCCAGATCAATAGGTCCAGGTCAAGGTGCAACCCAGTTCCCTGGCCAGCTTGTCGGCCAGCTCGGGGTCGTGCCTCAGGCGCAGGTCCCGGCTGGCGCGAACGCGGGCCACCAGCCCTTCCCTGGATCGGTATTCGAAGGTGAGGGGCAGATCGCCCCTGTGGCCGGCCAGGATCGTGGCGAGGCGGGGCGGGCACTCGCCCACGGGGAGTCGCAGCAGGGCCCCGGAGAAGCCCAGGCCCTGGAAGGCGTCCAGGGGTTCCATGAGGGTGGCGAACAGCTTCACGACGGTCTGCTCATCCTCCTCATCACCATCTCCATTGCCATTGCCATTGCTGGAAATGGTCTCCACCCGCAACTCGCCGGTGATTCGGAGCATGGCCTCGGGCACCGCGAACTGGCGGTAGGTCTCGAAGGGCCGCAGGCCTTTCTTCCGGGTGGCGGGATCCCACTTGCTGGCCATGAGCAGCACTTCCATTTTTCCAGTGGGGTCTTCCACCATGAGGATGGCCCAGGGCTCACCCTTCTGGTTGGTCTTGAAGGCCACGGTGCTGACCATGACGCCCACGGCGAGTTCCTGTCTGTCGCGCACCTTCCCTGTGGCAACATCCTCCAGCACCTGGGCCAGGGTGCCATGGGTGTGCACCTGGATGGCATCCTTGAACTCCTCCAGGGGATGGCCGCTGACAAAGAGGCCCAGCACTTCCCGTTCCGCGCTGAGGCGCGTCTTGCGGTCCCAGGGCTCGATGTTTTCTGGCACTCGCCAGTCCTCGCTGAGGCTGGCCAGTTCCGCATCATCAAAGAGGCTGGTCATGCCCGTGTCCGCCCCAGCCCGGCCGGCGGCGGCGACCGCGTCGGGCAGGCCCTGGATCAGCGCGGCACGGTTGGGTTCCAGGCTGTCGAAGGCCCCGGCCTTGATGAGGGATTCCCAGACCTTGCGGTTGGCCTTCTGCAAGTCCGTGCTCTTGAGGGCGTGGAAGAGATCCTTGAAGGGGCCTTCCGCCCGGCGCGCCTCCAGAATGGCCTGCAGCGCCGCCTCGCCCAGCCCCTTGACGGCTGCGAACCCGAACCGGATCTGCCGGTCCCCCGTGGCCGTGAAATCCAGCTCCGACTCGTTGATGTCGGGACCCAGCACCTCGATGCCGCCCTCGCGGCAATTCTGCACATACTTGGCCACATCATCGGTGCGGCCCGATTTGGTGGACAGCAGGCCCGCCATGAATTCCACCGGGTAGTTGGCCTTCAGGTAGGCGGTCTCGAAGGCCACCATGGCGTAGGCGGCACTATGGCTCTTGTTGAAGCCATAGCCCGCGAAGTACTCGATGAGGTCGAACATCTCCGCGACCTTGGTTCGCTCGTAGCCCCGGGCGACGCCCTGCTCGATGAACTTGGTCTTCTCCTTGGCCATCTTCTCCTTGTCCTTCTTGCCCATGGCCCGCCGCAGCATGTCGGCTTCGCCCAGGGTGTACCCGGCGATGAGGCTGGCGATCTGCATCACCTGCTCCTGGTACAGGATCACGCCGTAGGTGGGCGCAAGGATGGGCTCCAGGTCCGGGAACAGGTAGGTCACGGGCTCGCGTCCGTGGCGCCGTTCCACATAGGTGGTGCCCATGCCGGCGCCCAGGGGGCCGGGACGGAAGAGGGCGTTCAGCGCGATCAGATCGTCGAAACGGTCCGGCCCCAGCTGGCGCAGCAGCTGCTTCATGCCTCCCGATTCGAACTGGAAGACGCCATCAGTATCCCCGGCGGCGAAGAGTTCGAAGGTCTTCCGGTCGTCGAAGGACCGGATGGTGCTCATATCCATGGCCTGCCCGTGGCGCCGGGCGATGACCTCCTGGGTCTTGGCAATCTGCGTGAGGGTTTCCAGGCCCAGGAAGTCCATCTTCAGCAGGCCCGCCCGCTCGGCCTCTACCATGGTGTATTGCACCATCACCTTGCCGTCCTTGTCCCTGGATAGGGGGGCGAACCGGGTCAGTTCGTCCGGGGCGATGATGACGCCGGCCGCGTGGACGCCGGTGTTGCGGGCGATGCCCTCCAGGCGGGCCGAGATATCAAGGATGTTTTTCACCTCGGGATCGCGGTCGTAGAGCTCGCGCAAGGGGTCGCTCTTCTCCAGGGCCTCGCCGATGGTGATGGGTTTGCCCGGTTCCTGGGGAACCAGCTTGGTGAGGTTATTGGCGAAGGCGAAATCCTTCTCGAAGACCCGGGAGACATCCTTGATGACGGCCTTGGTCTTGAGCTGGTTGATGGTGACGATGTTGCTGACGCGGTCCTGGCCGTACTTGGCGGTCACATACTCGATGACTTTCTGGCGGCCATCCCGGCAGAAATCAATGTCCACATCGGGCATGGAGACGCGCTCTGGGTTGAGGAACCGCTCGAAGAGCAGGTCGTACTGCATGGGGTCAATGTCGGTGATCATCATGGACCAGGCAACGATGCTGCCCGCGGCGGAGCCACGGCCCGGTCCCACCGGCACGCCCATCTCCCGGGCCTTGTGGATGAAATCCCAGACCAGCAGGAAGTAGCCGGGGAAGCCCATCTTCAGGATCATGTCCAGCTCGAAGGCC